>NZ_DBHLAM010000029.1:31687-40558 GCF_057314195.1 Rodentibacter sp.
CGAGCTAGAAACGACTTTCCGTTATAACGATGCTGTATTACGCAGTCTTGTTATTCACACTAAGCACGCCGTAACAGAAGCGTCCCCAATGGTTAAAGCGAAAGACGAACGTCGCGCTTCAACTGAAGTTGAAACCAACGATTTTGAGGATGCTGAAGAGTAATTCGAATATTGATAATCGCTTGTCGTTAATGGGTGTCGTCACTCACGAACCTAAGCGATCAAAAAGCCCTAACGGGGTCGAGCATTGCCGGTTTTGGTTGGAACATCGTTCGGAACAAATTGAAAGCGGTTTGCCCCGCCAAGCGTGGTTAAAAATGCCGATTCAAATCAGCGGCAATCAATTAGTAGAAAAAACTCAAAGCATTACGGTCGGCACTCAACTATTGATAGTCGGGTTTATAACCTCTCATAAAACCAACAACGGTTTACATCAGTTAGTCTTACATGCCGAGCAAATCGAATTTATAGATTAGGAGACAGCCAAATGGCACGTTATTGTACCAAGCCGCATTACCGGTACTCGTGCGAAGTACCAACGCCAATTAGCCCGCGCTATCAAACGCGCACGTTATTTAGCGTTAATCCCTTACTCTGATATGCATCATAACTAAGAAGAGGAAGGACAAATGCAAGTAATTCTTTTAGATAAAATTGTTCACCTAGGTAATGTTGGTGATCAAGTTAATGTTAAATCAGGTTTTGCACGTAACTTCTTAATCCCGCAAGGAAAAGCGGTTATGGCGACCAAAGCTAATATCGAACACTTTGAAGCACGCCGTGCCGAATTAGAAGCGGCAGCGGCAGCAAGTCTTGCCGCGGCACAAGCCCGTGCAGCGCAAATTACCGCATTGGGAGCGGTTACTATTGCTTCTAAAGCCGGTGACGAAGGTCGTTTATTCGGCGCAATCACAACTCGCGATGTTGCTGATGCTGTAAGCGCAGCAGGCATTGAAATTGCGAAAAGTGAAGTGCGTTTACCAAATGGTCCAATCCGTACTCTCGGTGACCACGACGTTCGTTTCCAACTTCATGGTGAAGTGTTCGCAACATTAAACATCGTTGTTGTTGCAGAGTAATCAATTGTTAAGCAGAAACTGAGATTACTCTGATTTCTGAAAACTCAATTGAATGTAAGGACTAAGCATTATTTTTATAGCGCTTAGTCCTTTTAATTTATCTAAAATATTCACCTATAAGTGCAAATTCAAATCAGCACCGCATTGAAATCCGCCTCACTACAATTGTTCAATTCCTCCCTCCTTTATAGCGCACATTTCTGTAAATAAATCTTTACGGAAAAGGATAAACTCACTATCATAGCGACAGTTTTTACTCGCAGTAAGTAGGCTTTTATGACCTTTAAATTTGATCCGCAACATCCTTTTTCTTGCTTTGTGACTCACAGCGAAAGCATGAAAAATACGGTGCAAAATGCCCAACGTTTCGCCATGTTTGATGTACCGTTATTGATTCAAGGTGAAACCGGTACAGGCAAAGATTTATTAGCCAAAGCCTGCCATTACCAAAGTTTGCGCCGCGAGCATAAATTTATTGCAGTGAATTGCGCCGGCTTACCTGACGAAGATGCAGAAAGCGAAATGTTCGGCCGTAAAGTGGGAGAAGACGAAACCATCGGCTTTTTCGAATATGCCGACGGCGGCACGGTGTTATTAGACGGCATTGCGGAATTTTCCCTCAGCTTACAGGCGAAACTACTGCGTTTTTTAACGGACGGTTCGTTTCGCCGAGTCGGTGAAGAAAAAGAACATCATGCTAACGTGCGCGTAATTTGCACTGCGCAAATGCCATTAAATCAATTGGTCGAACAGGGCAAAGTGCGCGCGGATTTGTTTCATCGTTTAAACGTGCTGACCCTCAATGTGCCGCCGTTGCGCGAACGGATTGCAGATATTGAACCTTTAACGGAAGGTTTTCTGCAGGAAATCAGCGAATCCCTTAATATTCAGAAACCAACTTTTGATCGACAGTTCCTCGTATATTTGCAGCAATATAATTGGCAAGGTAACGTGCGCGAACTTTATAACACCTTGTATCGCGCCTGTTCCTTGGCGAAGCATAACCGCTTGACTATCGAAAACCTTAATCTTCGTTTGCCGTCAAATGCCCTCGTTTCCATTGAAGAATTTGAAAAGCAAACCTTAGATGAGATTATCGGGCGTTATGAAGCTCAAGTCCTACGTGCGTTTTATCGCGAATTTCCCAGCACGCGAAAACTCGCGCAACGCCTCGGCGTATCGCACACGGCAATTGCCAATAAATTACGCCAATATGGAATAGGAAAGTAATTTTTTTCGTTGTTCCGAACCGAATACGTGACTATTAAGCAAAATTAATTCGTTTTTGCCGATGCGAATCTCAATGCACTGCTGTTTTGAGCATTCAATGCGGTGCCGTTTTAAGCGTTCAATATGGTGCTATTTTAAGCGTTCAATGCGGTGCTATTTTGAGAGTTCAATGCGGTGCTATTTTAAGCGTTCAATGCGGTGCTGTTTTAAGCGTTCAATGCGGTGCTATTTTGAGGGTTCAATGCGGTGCTATTTTGAGGGTTCAATGCGGTGCTGCCAAAAGTGAAAAAAACGCAGAGAATCCGTTAATGATAAAACGATGGCGCGAAAACCATTAGCCTCTCTCAATTATTGCAAGGGGCGGCGCCATTGCTTATCCCTTTAAAGTATTCTTAATGTTGCTAAATAATCGTTGTTTGCCACGCTTCCGCACATAATGTAATCACCATGGAAACACAAAAAACCTTAAATTTAATCCTTTTTTCAGCCCTCGCGCTGATCTCTGCTCTCGCCCTTTATCACCAACTCGATGACTTCGCCCATCTCAAAAATGCCGAGGGTGTGCTGACGGATATGCGTTCTCTCGTATTATGGGAAATTCGCGTGCCGCGTATCGGCTTGGCAGTGCTGACCGGAGCTTGTCTTGCATTGGCGGGCAATGCCATGCAGGGGATTTTCCAAAATCCGCTCGCCAGTCCGGGGTTGCTCGGCAGTAGTGCGGGGGCAACGGCCGCCAGTGTGCTGATTCTGTATTATTTTTCTGTGCCTTTTACTATATTGCTATTTGGTGGTGTTGCCGGGGCTTTAGCAAGCTTTTTATTGGTTTACGCCATTGCTAAAAATCACGGCACGACCATGATGATTTTAAGCGGTTTGGCGGTAAATATGTTGCTTGGTGCAGTAATTGCCTTATTGCTTTCTAACGCCGAAAGCCCATGGGCATTGGCGGAACTTTACCGCTGGCTACAAGGCTCATTGGTGTGGGCTCAATCGGATACCTTGTTAATTTCCTTACCCATTGCATTAGTTGGTATGGCTTGTTTGTATCGACAGCATCGTTACATAGATTTGCTCACCTTTGGCGAAGAAACCGCCGGCACCATGGGTATCGATCCGCAACGTAGCTTTTTCATCATAACTTTCGGCGTCGCCTTGTTGGTTGGCGCAACCATTCCACAAACGGGTACCATCGGGTTTATCGGCTTAATTGCTCCGCACGTCGCTCGAATTTTACTGAAAAAACGCCCGTCTCAGCTTTATTTGACCAGCGCATTGCTCGGCGCCTTGTTGCTCTTAATCGCCGATCTTTGCGTGCAACACATTCCCTTTTTCTCCCACATTTACATCGGCACGCTGACAGCAATTATCGGCGCTCCATGCTTAATTTGGATTTTATTAACAGAACAGCGAAAATTAGCCAGATAATTATGATTAGAATCGAAAACCTTACCCAGTCTTACGGCTTAAAAAATATTAACTGCTGCATTCCGCAAGGAAAATTGGTCGGCATTATGGGCGCCAACGGCACAGGAAAATCTACGTTATTAAAAACTATCGCTGGGATTCTGCCTATTGCCGATGGCGAAATTTGGTTTAACCACGACAAATTAAGCACCATGAGCGCCTCACAAAAAAGCCGGCAGTTAGCTTACCTTGCGCAAAATATCGAAATTCATTGGGATTTATCCGTGTATGACGTTATCGCACTGGGCCTGCCGAATCCGCTTAACAAAGCCAAAGAACAGGAAAAAGTGCAGTCGATTTCTGATACGTTTTCCGTCTCGCATTTACTGAAAAAGCCTTTCCGCCAACTTTCCGGCGGTGAAAAATCCCGCGTGCAGCTCGCTCGCTGTTGCATTAAAGGCGCACCTTTACTGCTTGCCGACGAACCCATTGCCGCGCTCGATCCTTATTATCAAATCGATATTATGGAACAACTTAAATCCCTCACGCCCAAACATACGGTTACAGTAGCAATCCATCATTTATCGCTTGCCTACAAATTCTGCGATGAAGTGATTTTGTTGCATAACGGCAAAATCATTGCTAATGGGGGAACGCAAACCGTGTTAAATGCGGAAAATCTGGCGAAAGCGTTTGGCGTGAAAGTAAAGTTTGATCGGATAAAAAAAGAAATTTTTGGAATTGAGAAATTAGAAATTTAACGTCAGCTCGCACATTTCTACGGTAAATCAAAGATGAAACACTAATTTTGAGGACTTTTGGTAAGTTATAAATCCATTTCCAAAATAACAACATCGTCACCCTTCCCGACAATCTAACCACGGCACTTGCAATCGACGCAACTAGCTTAAATCGGATGATAAGATCAATAAATCACTTCAAATTTTGTGCCGCGAGCGTTGAGAGTAATTTTTGAACATGATCAAACATTTACGCTGAGAAGCGTGCGCATCGTGGAGGGATTTTAACGTGTTTTTCTTGTATTCAGACAGAAGCAGGGGAAATAGGCGTCATACTTAAATAATGGAAATTAAATTCTAATTTTTGTTTCTTTTATATAAATTGGAAATTAACTTCCAATTTATGTATAATTTTCAAAAATATGAAATTTATTTCCAATGAGTAAAGCTATGATCTCTCGTGAAAATTATTTACAACAACTGATTCAATTTAAAGATACCGATTTTATCAAAGTCATCTCGGGTGTTCGTCGTTCCGGTAAATCGGTGTTACTCATGCAATACCGTGATTATCTGCAGCAGCAGGGCATTGCTTCCGAAAATATTATGTATCTCAATTTTGAGTCTTTTGAGTATCAATGGATGAAAGACGCTCAAGACTTCCAACAGCTGATTCAAGAAAAGATGCCGTCTTCTCAAGAGAAAATCTACTTTCTGATTGATGAAATTCAGTTTGTGGAAGGTTGGCAAAAAATCGTCAATGCGCTTCGCGTGAGTTTTAACACCGATATCGTGATTACAGGTTCCAATGCCAACTTGCTTTCCGGCGAGCTTGCAACGCTGTTAAGCGGTCGATATGTGGAAATCAAAATTTATCCGCTTTCTTTTAAAGAATTTTTACGCTCCAAAAATGTGGATAGCCAGTCAAGATTGGTGGATAAACTCTATTCGGAATACGAAAAATATGGCGGTTTTCCCAGCGTTGTGATGGCTGATGAACCTTTAAAAGAAACGATTTTATCCGGCATTTTTGATTCCATCGTGCTGAATGACATTGCGCATCGAGCCGGTGTGAAAGATACCCATATTCTTAAAAGCGTGATTCTCTTTTTGGCGGATAATGTAGGGCAGTTGGTGAATCCGAGCAAAATTAGCAACACGCTCACGTCTGAACGTGTTCCCACTTCAAATCACACCATCAGCAAATATCTTGATCTGTTAGAAAATGCCTTTCTTTTTTATAAAGTAAAACAATATGATATTCGCGGAAAAGGCTATTTAAAAACCAATGCGAAATATTTTATTGTGGATAACGGTTTAAGACGACATGCTATCGGCAAAAAAGGCGCGAATTATGCCAATCGCTTAGAAAATATCGTTTTTATTGAATTGCTAAGACGGGGTTATACCGTAGATGTTGGTAAACTCGACAGTAAAGAAATTGATTTTATCGCCCGAAAAGCCAATGAAATTTTATATGTACAAATTGCCTTTGAAATCCCTGAAAATACCCACGAAACAGATAATCTTTTGCATATTAAAGATAACTATAAAAAGATCTTAATTACAGGGAAATATTACGAACAAGCAGAGATTGATGGGATTGAAGTGATTTATGTGGTGGATTGGTTGTTGCAATAAATCCAAAAAAAGCTGAAAATTTTCACCGCACTTTTAGCTGAGAGGCACAAGCGAGGACGCTTGCGCTATCGTAGGATGGAGAATTAAGCTAGTTGCTTTCAATGTCCAGTAAAGAAATAGAATTTTTAAAACTAAGTTTATCTGAAAAAACAATGATTTCTTTCCCTTTCTTATTTGATGTTGATTGATAAAGATTATAAGTAATTTGTGGAAATTTTTCATATAATTGCTTAATAAATATTTCATTATCGTACGAAACAATCCATTTATTTTTTATAGACTGAATAAAAAATGATAGTTCTTCATGATCTTTATCTTGAAAAAAGTTCATGTATAATTTAGAACCTTTTTTGTAATAAGGTGGATCAAGATAAATAAAAACATCTTTATTTAGCTTCTCTATAAAATTTATTCCATCCATGTTAAATAAATGTATTCTTTCTCTGAGTGAGCTTATTAATTTAATTTTTTTTATAATTTCATATTTATTAAATCTCGCATCAATTTTATATTTTCCTTGTTGATCTTTTCCACCTATGACACCACCTTTTATTACACCAGATATATTGGTTCTATTTAAAAAAATAGTTGCCTTACCTAGTTTTAATATATCATCTTTTTCATTTTTATAAATATCTTTACATATTTCCCAATTTTCTATATTAATAACAATGTCTTGTATCCATTTAATCAACTCATCCGAATAATTTAAAATTGAATACCATAGAGAATAAATAGCTTTATCATAGTCATTCAAATAGATATCTTTAACTAAGTTATTTTTTAATAATTTTAAAGCCACTCCCCCTCCTCCAGCATAGGGTTCTGCATAGGAGCAACCAAGTAAATTATTTTCATTTAATAAGCTGGATAAAAATGGATAAATGGCGGTTTTTCCTCCAGGATAACGTAACGGTGAAAGAAACCTGTTCATGCTATTTCCTCATTAACTTCTTCTCTCCATAAATTAGAGCTAATTCCATTTACTGTGGCTGATTTTTTAAATAGGCTATATAGCCCTTTTTTAAAATTATTAATTTCTTCTTTATTACGTTCATCGTTTACCCAATATGACATAACTAACCCAAAGAAATTTAAATGATCATTAAAAACCTTTTTCTGTTTTTCTCTTTTCATTCCTTTAGTTGATATTCCTTGTTCTTTTGCTTGATTAATACTAGATTCTATAGAATTAATATCTGGTAAAATTATATTTGTATAATAAGACTTACTAAATCCATTATCTAATATATCATTAGAATTCCAAAATTTATCATCTAAATTCTCTAAATATTTAAAAAATACTTGTTCTGGGTTATTTCTACCTGGTAGGGATACTATATTATTAATTATATTTGAGTTATGATCACCATCAATAATGCCAATGCAATTAATAGTTGTTTTTTTCATAAATTTATCTTTAAATAAATTTTCAATAATTTCTGAGCCTATATTTGTCTGGACTAGATGAAAATATGATACAATTTTACCAAAGTTAGAATCAGTAGATTTTAAATAATTAAAAATAACTCCTAGGAACTCTCTAGCCTCGTTATCTTCTGTTAATACAGGAATACATTTTCCTGAATATAGATTAAAAGATGTTTTTTCTTCTAAATGCATTTGAATTTTATAAACATCGGGTTCTGCTAACTTAGTTACACTATCAACTTGATCAATTAAATAAATAATATTTTGTTTTGCTTTAATTAAGTACTCAATTAGATATAAGCTGTGTGTTGTAAAGAAGACTTGTATTTTATAGTTCAGAGAAAATTCCATTATGATTTGCATTAGTTTTATTTGCATTGATGGATGGAGTGTTGCATCAAATTCATCAATAATTAAGATACTTTTAATTGAATCAGTTTCTTTATGACTAGCTTCTTCATAATAGAATTTTAATGAGTAAATAGCATTTAGAATAATTCTTATATTATCTTCTCCAGCTGAAATGGTATTTGAATCAACACTTTCATTTGTTGAAGTAAAATCGTTCCTTTTTTTCATACTACCTACATTTTGGACCTTAACATCACTAACTTCTATTCTAGTTAGTTCTTTATAACATTTATTTAAATCCGAAAGGTAATTTTCTGGTAAGTTAATATTAGAATTTGAAGTTTTTATATTATCCTGTAGTTCTCCAAAAGGAATTAGACGAAAGAGGCTTAAATAAATCACAGGAATTGATGGTAAGCTTTCTTTAGTATCTGCTGAATATTGTGGTTTCACTGCATATCGAGGATGTAATGAAGGTTTTCTTGAATTATGACGGCGAAAACCTAAGGTTTGTTTATTATTGTAATTAACATGATACATAACTCCTGTGGTTCCATGAGCGGGATCGTTGAAAGTTTTATCACCTTTTGTGATAGTTTCAATTTTTGGATTGAAGATCTCATTTATTTTTCTGATGATTTTTAACGCTTGGTTAGACTCTAATTTCGGTTCTTGAAACGAGTTACTAATCATGTATAGAAGAGATGTCTTACAAGTGCCATTTGCACCTGAAATCACATTTATAGTAGGAGAAAAAGATAAATTTAGATCTTTTAATTTTTTGAAATGTTTAATGTTAATAGAATTTATCATTATGGTACCTTGGCTTATAAAATTTATTTAGAAAATATAAACAACAAGCTATAGCTGTCATTTAAAAGTTAGAAAATTATAACAAGAAATGATAGTTTATTCTAATAATATAGATAAACTACACTCCTACTTCATCGCCACACCCAACCACTTCATCATCTCTCTCTCATCCCAACCTTTAC
>NZ_DBHLAM010000030.1:0-33740 GCF_057314195.1 Rodentibacter sp.
AGTTAAGTTTTTAACGATACCTTTAACTTCTGAACCTTCAACAAGATTTTCTAACACTTGTTCACGTTCTTGGCTACTTTCGGATTCAATTACTGCACGACGGGAAACAACGACATTATTACGTTTTTGATCCAATTTAATTACTTTGAATTCTAATTCTTTACCTAATAAGTGATCCGCATCACGAGCCGGACGAGTATCAACTAAAGAACCCGGCAAGAATGCACGAACGCCGTTTAGCTCAACTGTGAAACCGCCTTTTACTTTGCCGTTAACTAAACCGACAACAGTCGCTTTATCTTCGTAAGCTTTTTCCAACTCAATCCAAGATTCGTGACGAACCGCTTTTTCGCGAGAAAGTTTAGTTTCACCGAAACCATCTTCAACTGCGTCTAATGCTACGTTTACAGTATCACCGACTTGAATTTCAAGTTCGCCTTGTGCGTTTAAGAATTCGGCAACCGGAATTGCAGATTCGGATTTTAAGCCCGCATCAACAAGCACGAAACCCTTTTGGATAGAGACTACGGTACCGCTAACGATTGAACCTTGACGGGTTTCAAGGCCTTTTAGTGATTCTTCAAAAAGTTGAGCGAAAGATTCTGACATATAAATAATCTTCTTTAAAAGTTAATAACATCCACATTTAATCCATAAAATGTGGGGTTGATAATAAACGTCCGTTCGTCCTTGAACAAACAAAGTTTTAATTGTCTATGCGCTGTCGAATATAAGTTAACGCTTGCGCAATCACTTGGTCGATGCTCAATGCGGTGCTATCCAGCAACAACGCATCTTCAGCCGGTTTAAGGGGGGCTACTTGGCGATTTCTGTCACGAAAATCGCGATCTTTTATCTCGGCTAAAATCTGCGCAAAGTTACCATTAATTCCCTTATTTTGCAACTGGTTATAACGTCTTTTTGCACGTTCTTCCGCACTGGCGTCTAAAAACAATTTTACTTGTGCATTTGGAAACACAACCGTTCCCATATCCCGTCCGTCGGCAATCAAACCATCATTTTTCGCGAAATCCTGTTGAACTTGCAATAAAACGGCGCGAACTTGCGGAAAAATCGCCACTTTTGAGGCAGCTTCTGCCACTTCTTGGGTGCGAATTAAACGGCTAACATTTTCACCGTTTAACAAAACATTCACTTCGCCCTCTTGCGGAATAAATTGAATATCTAACTTACGTGCCAATTCAGCCAAAGCGAATTCGTCAGTCAAATCCACCGCATTTTTTAACGCCGCTAATGCCGTAACCCGATAAATTGCTCCGCTATCAAGCAACGCATAGCCTAATTTTTCCGCCAAGGCATAACACAAGGTGCCTTTTCCGGCTCCGCTCGGGCCATCTACGGTAATAATTATTCCCATCATTTGTCCTCACCAAAAAGATTCTGCGTATTATAGTGAGAATTCAGTTATTGCGCTAATTTTAATACCGCATGGAAAAGCATATTACAGCCCTTCTCGCACCACTCATCCTTAATATTTTCCGATTCGTTATGGCTTAATCCGTCGATACAAGGAATAAAGAGCATCGCCGTCGGCATTTTGTCGTTTAAGTGGCAAGAATCATGCCCGGCGCCGGAAACAATATCTTCCCGACGATACCCTAGTTCATCTGCCGTTTGTCGGAGCGTTTCAAGCAACTCGGAATTAAACGTCAAGGGCGCCAGCTTTACTACTTGATTAAGTTGAACAGCCAATTGATGCTTGTCGGCTACATCAGCTAAAATTTGGCGAATTTCCCGATCAATTTGCTCTAAAGAATGCCGGCTAGGATGACGTACTTCTAAACTAAAATTAGAGCGACCGGGAATCACATTCGGTGAGTTCGGTGTAAGTTGAATTGAGCCAACTGTAACCCGCCCTTGATTTCCTATTTCCCTCAACCCCAATTCATTGAATCTCACCATTGCTTCCGCCATACCAATGCCTGCATCACGACGCAGATTCATCGGTGTTGTTCCGGCGTGAGAAGCCAACCCGTCTAATTGAATTCGATACCAATTTTGCCCTAATGCGCCGCTCACAATACCGATATCCGTATGATTACGTTCAAGAATCGGCCCTTGTTCAATATGAAGTTCCAAGGCGGCATGAGGTTTATAATCGGAAAAATCATCGTTACCTAAATAACCGATGCGTTCCAATTCCGATTTAACGCTTATGCCCTGTTTATCTTGTTTCTTAAACGCTTCGTCAAGAGACAATTTTCCGGTAAAAACCGCGGCGCCCATCATTGCAGGAGCAAAACGCGCACCTTCTTCATTCGTCCACATCACAAGATCGACAGGACGTTTGGTTTCAATGCGGTGCTGATTGAGCGATAGTAATACTTCAAGCCCCGCCAACACGCCATAAATTCCATCATAGCGGCCGCCTAACGGTTGAGAATCCCCATGCGAACCGATCAAAATCGGTGCTAATTGAGCTCGTTTGCCTTCCCGTCGAACAAAAATATTGCCGATAGCATCAACTTTAACGGAAAAACCCGCCTGCGTTGCCAGCTTAATAAAATAGTCTCTCGCCAATTTATCCTCATCAGATAAAGCAAGACGCGTCACACCGTTATTTTCAGTTTTGCCGAATTGCGCGAAATCATGCAGTAATCCCAATAATCGCGCACGATTAATTTTTATCATGAGTTGCTCTCATCAGATTGCAATTGGTATCTAAAATCGCAAAAGCCGTCGCCATTCATGACGGTATGCGGCCGGGTTAATTTCACATTCGGCGCATAACCTTCGATAAATTTACTGTCGCGATTACAAGATAAAAGAAAGCCGATTTCTTCTAACCCCATTTCTTTATACATTTCCGCATAACGGCAACGATGTACGTTATAACTGTATTTTTCATGAGTGTTATCCAGCACTTCAATCCGTAAGGCATCATCTTTTTCCCACAAATATTGCAACGCCACAAAACTTTCTACGCTGGTGCCCTTCGGTTCGCGTTTGGCATATTCTTTGCCCGCCTCCACGGCCGCATTGGCGACTGCTTCTTCAATGATGGATTTAGCTTTTTCCAAGCCAAATTCACGTTTCATAATTTCATAGATTGGTTTAATAATTTCCGCTTCGATTTTACGTTGCTGCAAAATGCCAATTTCAACAAATTCAGGAAAATCTTGTGACATAACTCACTCCTTAAATACTAAAATCATTTAATAAAATTTCATTA
Source organism: Rodentibacter sp. (assembly GCF_057314195.1). NCBI lineage: Bacteria > Pseudomonadati > Pseudomonadota > Gammaproteobacteria > Pasteurellales > Pasteurellaceae > Rodentibacter > Rodentibacter sp. Next base: position 3,194 of record NZ_DBHLAM010000030.1, read on the forward strand.
TTGATAAAACGACGTACGCGCGGATCATCATTTTGTCTTAGCTCGTTCGGTGTTTGTAAGAAAGCAATCTCACCGGAATCCATAAAGGCAATTTTGTCGGAAATTTTTAATGCGAATTGCATTTCATGGGTTACGATAATCATAGTCATGCCTTCTTTCGCCAATTCTTCCATAACCAGCAACACTTCACCGACCAATTCGGGATCGAGTGCGGATGTTGGCTCATCAAACAACATAATTTTTGGTTTCATCACCAAGGCACGCGCAATCGCCACACGTTGTTGCTGACCGCCGGATAATTGATGCGGATATTTATTGGCATGCGCCAATAACCCGACTTTATCCAACATTGCCAAAGCCAATAAACGCGTTTCATGTTCCGCTTTACCATGATATTCCGGCGCTAATAAAAGATTTTCTAACACCGTTCTATGCGGGAACAAATTATAGCTTTGGAACACCATGCCCAAATCGACAATTTTATCTTGTGCATTTGAAGCGAAGTGTTTGCCATTAATAAATTCTTCCCCTTCCAGATAAACCTTGCCTTGATCGAGCGTTTCCAGACCGTTGATACTTCTAATCAAGGTTGTTTTACCCGAACCGGAAGAACCAATAATCGACAGTACTTCGCCCCATTTCAATGAAAGATCGATCCCTTTTAATACTTCCACATGGTTGAATGATTTTCTTAAACCTTGAACTTTCAACGCATCTTCGCCATTTTGTTTTTCTGTCTTAACCACCGAATAAGGCGCAAGTTCCGCTTTGTTCACGTCAACATTTACATCGTCATGCGCTTGGCGCAAGGAAACATCAAGTTTATTCTCGAATTTCTTTAACAACCAAGTCAGTAACGTCACGATAACTACATAATAAAACGCCACCGCCAACAAAGTTTCCAACACCAAGAAATTACGGGTATAAAGTTGTTGACCGACCAGCAAAATTTCAGTTAATGAAATCACCGAAACCAACGAAGTTAATTTAACAATCGTAATATATTGATTGGTTAACGGCGGTAAGGCGACTTTTAATGCTTGCGGAATCACGATTAAACGCTGAATGCCCCAGAAACGAATACCTAACGCTTTTCCCGCTTCATATTGCCCTTTCGGAACGGCCGACAAGGCGCTGCGATGAATTTCCGCAATATACGCCGATTCGCTTAACACCATAGCAATTAAGCCAGCCACAAACGGATTCGATAACAACACGGAACTCGCCGGCCAAAATTGCGGCACGTTATAGATGAAAATTAATAAAACCAATAGCGGTAAACTACGGAACAACCAAATATAGGTTTTGGTGAATTTATTAAAAATTTTATTGTTTGATTGTGAACCTAACGCAAGGATAAAGCCCCACAAAATAGCAAAAATCCACGTTAAGGTACTTAATTCTAAAACGGTAAGCACCGCATTCCAGAAATCGCTATTAAGCAACAAACCGCCTAAATAAGCCCAATTAAATCCTTTTTCCGCAATAGATGAAGTTCCTTCGGAATTTACCGCAATAGCTTGTTCAATGGCATTTTCCAATCCATTAGCTTTTAACAATTCCGCATTCGGAAATTCAAGATTGTACTTTTTCAACAATTGTTCATAAGAACCGTCAGCAAGCGTATCTTTAATCGCCTGTGCAATTTCCGCTTTGCCTTTCGCATCGTCTTTATTGAAAGCCAAGCCGATTAAAACCGGGTAAAGTTGTGCCTTATTGGTAATTTTTAATTTCGAACCTAATTGATCAATCACCATTTGCGCCACAGCAGCATCTTCATATTGCACATCCACACCGCCGGATAACAGCGCTTGAGCAGCCTCCGGCGCACTCGGATATTCTTTCACCACGAGTGGCTTAAGATTGTTTGGTGCACAATATTCTTGCGAAATTTTCTCCATCGTCGGAATCCACGCCGCACCTTTCATTGAAGAAATGCTTTTACCGCATAAATCCTCCAATTTTTGCGGCGCAAAAGAATCGTTACCGCGCACAACAAGCACACCACCGGTTTGCAAATACGGGAGAAAATCCACTTGTTTAGCACGCTGCGGATTCACATACAACGCGGAAGCCACCACATCATAATGCCCGGCATTTAAACCGATAATAATGTTTTCAATGCGGGTATCCTTAAATTCGACTTTTTTGCCTAAATTCTGCCCGAGTAAAGTCATTAAATCAGGATCGAAACCCGCTGCTTTGCCTTGCTCTAAATACGCGTAAGGCGCATAAGTCAAATCGATTCCCACGCGCAATGTTTTTTCGTTTTCGGCTTGAGATAGCGCAGCATAAAACAATACCACAAACGCAAGGCCGACCTTTTTGATGAAGTTAAGCATATATTTTCCTATTTTTGTCATATATGGGCGGCTATTTTAGGAAAAACCTTTATAACGCTCTAATAATTAATCCCGCTATAATATTCCATTCCGTTCTATAAAAATAAACGCCAAAAAAGATTCTGTAACCCAAATACAAAACAATTTCCGCATTTATCGAACAAAACTGATGTATCAAAATAGCACCGCATTGAACGCGGTTTCAATGCGGTGCTATTTCGGCAGTCTAATAACAAGTTGACGCAAGTACATCTTCGCCGAAAAAAAGCGCATTGCCTAAACAATGCGCTTTTCTCAAAATTATCGAATTACAATTTTTCTAACATGCCCAACACTAAAGCCGAGGATTGTTTCGCAGCGAGCGGTAAAAATTCTTCAAATGAAAGGCTTGCCTCTCCATCACCCGCATCGGAAATCGCACGCACCACGACGAAAGGAACATTAAAGGCATGACAAACTTGCGCAATCGCCGTTGCTTCCATTTCCACCGCGGTAACATTCGGGAAATCCGCCTTAATTTGAGCTATTTTTTGTTCGCTATTAATAAAGCTGTCGCCGGAACAAATTAAACCGCGTTTGACCGATTGGCCTTGTTCTTGGGCAACTTTTTCGGCTAAATCGGCCAATTTTTTATCCGATAAAAACGCCGCCGGATTAGCCGGCAATTGGCCTTTTTCATAACCGAATGCTGTGACGTCCACATCGTGATAACGGGTTTCATCGGAAATCACAATATCGCCGACTTTTAAACCTCTTGCGACGCCACCGGCGGACCCCGTATTGAGCACCGCATCGGGCTTGGTCAGTTGCAACAGTGCGGCAGTGCCTATCGCCGCAGCGACTTTACCGATACCGGATTGCAATAACGCCACCGCTTTGCCGTTAATTTTACCTTCTAAAATTACTGCGCTTGCCACACGCGTTTCTGTTTTGTCGGTCATTAAACCACTTAAAATTTCGACTTCTTGCGCCATTGCGCCGACAATGCCAATTTTCATTCTTTATGCTCCTGTTCTAATTTATTGATTAAATAGTCTAATACCGCCACGCTGTAATCGTCATTATAAAGCGTGCTGGCGGTCAGTACGTATCGCCCACCGATTACCACATAAGGATAGGTAAATACGCCATACTCTTCCGTTAATTCGACGGCGTGCTTAACCCGTTCTTTCACTTCCGGCGAATTTTCCGTTTGGCTAAAAAGCTGTTTATCAAAACCTTGTTGCTCCGCCCATTTAAGTATTTTAGCCGGCGAGGAAAGCTCCGCATAGCGAGATTTTTCCGCCGTTTCAAATAGCAATGCATCGGATAATTCATCCGCATTAAGCGCTTTCAGCGTGTAAAAAACACGTGCGCTGAATTGATTTTCTGCCGTGGCAACGGGATATTGTTCCAGTGCAATTTTGTTGGCGCGCATTTGTCCGTACAGTTCCAGAATATCTTGCGCCGACGAGCAAACGCGACAATCGTAATCGAAAAAAAATTGCACGCGAATTCTATTATCCGCGCGCTGCGGCTGCCTGACGGGTTCTTTATAAGAAAAATAATCGCGCCCGTCCTTAAAGCGGGTTTGACTCGGCGCCGGTAAATGCGGTTGAATACGGGCGGAAAAATCCCTACCGGAAGACTCCGCGAGCACCGCATTGGAAGCGCAAAGTAAGCCGACGCAAATCCAAGGCAATGCTGTCCGCCATGTCATTGTTTTAGCCATCGATGGGTTCGATATAATCCACTAATAATTGCACACTACGATTGCCGCGAAATTCGTTAATATCCAATTTATAGGCTAAACGCGCCTGTTTAATGGATAAATCAGGATATAATCGCGGGTCGATATTAAAGACGACGGCATCTAAAAGTGGCCCGCCGCGTTTCGGCTCCACCAACATTTTTAAGTGATTTTGATTTTGCCCGATAGCACGCTGCTCTAAAATGTTGAATTCCCCGTCGAAACAAGGTTCCGGAAACGCTTGTCCCCAAGGCCCACCGGCTTTTAACAATTCCGCCGTTGCTAGAGTAAATTCGTCTTCGCGCAATTCGCCATCGCTCCAAATTACGCCTTGTAAATGTTCTTCGTCCAACCAATCGGTAACGGCTTGATTAAACGCTCGTCGAAAATCATCGAAACATTCCTCGCGAATTGTCAATCCCGCCGCCATCGCATGTCCGCCAAATTTTAAAATCATATTCGGCTGCTGCGAATAAATACGCTCTAATACATCACGCATATGTAGGCCTTCGATAGAACGCGCCGAACCTTTCAGCACACCCTCGCCATCTTGTGCAAACGCAATGACGGGACGGTGATATTGATCTTTAATACGCGACGATACAATGCCTAGCACACCTTGATGCCAATCCGGCTGATAAAGCGCAATGCCCATCGGTAATTCATTGGAAAATCCGGTAAAATTCCGGCAAATTTTTAGCGCTTCCAACTTCATTCCTGCTTCGATTTCTTTGCGGGTTTGATTGAGCTGATCAAGATCGAGCGCTAATTCGCGCGCGCTTTGCATATCCTTGGCGAGCAATAATTCCACACCAAGCGACATATTATCCAAACGTCCCGCCGCATTAAGACGAGGTGCAATAGAAAATCCGAGATCAGCGGTAGAAAATTGTTCCGGATTGCGATTCGCCACTTCCGCCAAGGCAATAATCCCCGGCCGACAACGCTTGGCACGAATACGCAGTAAACCTTGATGGATTAAAATGCGGTTATTTTGATCAAGCGGAACGACGTCGGCAACGGTGCCAAGCGCGACGAGATCAAGCAATTCGGTGAAATTAGGTTGTGTTTCTGCGCTGAAAATCCCTAAATTGCGAAATTCGGCGCGCACCGCCAACATTAAATAAAATGCCACCCCCACGCCGGCTAAGGATTTCGACGGAAAAGCGCAGTCGTTTAAATTCGGATTAACAATCGCATCAGCCGGTGGCAACGTATCCGGCGGCAAATGGTGATCCGTAACCAAAACGCGCACGCCCTTTTCTTTTAAAAACGCAATGCCGTCAAACGAAGATACGCCATTATCCACCGTCATTAAAAGTTGCACGCCTTTTTCCAGCGCCATTTCCGCCACCGGAATGCTCAAGCCGTAGCCTTGTTCGAAGCGATTCGGTAGTAAATAATCCACATCATTAAAGCCCAGCTGACGCAATGCGAGCACCGTCAATGCGGTGCTGGTGGCGCCGTCCGCATCGAAATCGCCGACAATAATAATTTTTTGCTGTTGCCGGTATGCTTCCAACAATAATTCCACAGCGCGTTCGATGCCATGAAGTTTATTCGGGTTCAGCATACATTTTAAAGTGCGGTCTAATTCTTGACTGTTTTTGATGTGGCGTGCGCGATAAAGACGATCCAACAACGGTGCTTCCGAAACAGCTTCTCCGACGGGAATTTCGCGACGTTTGATGAGTTTGTTCACGACAATAATAGAGTAAGAATTTAATTGCTATAAATAAATCGGTGGGCTATTGCCCACCTAAATTATCCTTCTAACGCCGCCAATAAATCGGCTGGTTTTAAGTAACCACCAATCACTTCGCCGCTTGAAGTGACAATACTTGGCGTGCCTTTTACACCGAACTGAATGCCAAGTTCATATTGTTTTTTCACGATATTCGGCGTTTTCACTTCCTTCGGCAAATTGCCGTTTTCCGCTTCATTCAAGGCAAAACTCGGATCTTTCGCTGTCCAAATCGCTTCCATTTGTTTCGCGCTTTCAGCATTCATCCCCGCCCGCGGAAATGCTAAATAACGCACGGTAATGCCGAGATCGTTATATTCTTTAATTTGCTGATGTAATAAATGGCAATAATGACATGTGATATCCATAAATACGGTTACAACATGTTTTTCATTTTTTGCCGGATAAATAATCATCTCATTTTTAAATGAATTCAGCTTATTTATCAACATCTTACCATTTACATCAAGTGGCCCTTTAGCGGTTAATTCGTAAAGTTTACCTTGAAGCGCATATTTTCCGTCTTCGGTAATATAAAGAATTCCCTCATCGGTTATTACGGTTTTAATACCGGCAATCGGCGAAGCATTGATTTCAATGTTTTGCGCGCCAAGGGCTTGCAATTTGTTCTTAATCGCGACATCGTCCGCCAGCACCGCATTGGAGGCGGCGACAAATAAAAACGCAGTTAAAATTTTCTTCATTTTTTGTTCCTAAATTTGTTAAATAAAACCGGGCGAAATTATAAAGAGATTCGTAATTTCTGCAAGCATTGCACTGTTAATAATACGTAAAATGACATATAATCCGACGCTTTGTGACTGAGTGTATTTATCATGTTTGAAATCAATCCTATCAAAAATAAAATCACCGATTTAGCCGACCGCACTGCCGTGCTTCGGGGGTATCTTTGACTTCGATGCGAAAGTTGAGCGTTTAGAAGAAGTCAACGCCGAATTGGAACAGCCTGATGTGTGGAACAACGCAGAGAAAGCGCAGGCGCTCGGCAAGGAACGCGTTTCTCTTGAACAAGTCGTAAACACGATTAAAAATCTTGAGCAAGGTTTAGAAGATGTAGACGGCTTGTTGGAACTTGCCTTAGAAGCGGAAGACGAAGACACCTTCAATGAAGCTGTCGCAGAATTAGACGAACTGGAACAACAACTCGCCAAACTGGAATTCCGCCGTATGTTCAGCGGCGAACACGATGCTTGTGATTGCTATGTAGATTTGCAGGCGGGCTCCGGCGGTACTGAAGCACAAGACTGGACGGAAATGCTGTTGCGTATGTATTTACGTTGGGCGGAAAGCAAAGGTTTCAAAACCGAACTCATGGAAGTCTCCGACGGCGATGTGGCAGGCTTAAAATCCGCCACCATTCGCGTGAGCGGCGAATATGCTTACGGTTGGCTACGCACGGAAACCGGCATTCATCGCTTGGTGCGTAAAAGCCCGTTCGATTCCAACAACCGTCGCCATACGTCTTTCAGCGCAGCCTTTGTCTATCCGGAAATTGATGACGATATCGATATTGAAATCAACCCTGCCGATTTGCGCATCGATGTGTATCGCGCCTCCGGTGCAGGCGGTCAGCATGTGAACAAAACCGAAAGTGCGGTGCGCATTACCCATATGCCGAGCGGTATTGTGGTGCAATGTCAAAATGGACGTTCCCAACATCAAAATAAAGATCAAGCCATGAAACAGTTAAAAGCAAAATTGTTTGAAATGGAAATGATGAAGAAAAATGCTGAAAAACAGGCAATGGAAGAAAGTAAATCCGATATTGGCTGGGGCAGCCAAATTCGTTCTTATGTGTTGGACGATTCCCGCATTAAAGATTTGCGCACCGGCGTGGAAAATCGAAATACGCAAGCGGTGTTGGACGGTGATTTAGATCGTTTTATTGAAGCAAGTTTGAAAGCCGGCCTCTAAAGTGCAGTCATATTTCCCAGAATTTTTTATTTTAAAAACAAGGTAAACAAAAATGTCAGAACAAGAAGTAAAAGAATTAGACCTGAACGGCGAAATGCGCGTTCGCCGTGAAAAATTAGCCGCATTGCGTGCCAAAGGTAACCCATTTCCGAACAAATTCCGTCGTGATGCGTTAGCACAAGATTTACATACACAATACGATGCAGAAGAGAGTGAAGCCTTAAAAGAAAAAAACATTGAAGTTGCTGTCGCCGGTCGTATTATGACCCGCCGCGCAATGGGTAAAGCCACGTTTATCACTATCCAAGATATGAGTGGAAAAATCCAGCTTTATGTGGCACGCGATAACCTGCCTGAAGGCGTGTACAAAGACGACGTTGGTCACTGGGACTTGGGCGACATCGTAGGCGTAAAAGGCACGTTATTCAAAACCAAAACCAACGAACTCACCGTGAAAGCCACCGAAGTTCAACTGTTAACCAAAGCCCTTCGTCCGTTGCCGGATAAATTCCACGGTTTGACCGACCAAGAAGTGCGCTATCGCCAACGTTATTTGGATTTAATTTCTAACGAAGAATCCCGCCGTACTTTTGTGATTCGCTCTAAAGTAGTTGCCGGTATTCGTGAATATTTCCTTTCTAAAGGCTTTATGGAAGTGGAAACCCCAATGTTACAAGTGATTCCGGGCGGCGCGGCGGCGCGTCCGTTCGTGACACACCATAACGCGTTGGACGTGGACATGTATTTGCGCATCGCACCGGAACTTTATTTAAAACGTTTAGTGGTCGGCGGTTTTGAGCGCGTGTTTGAATTAAACCGTAACTTCCGTAATGAAGGCGTTTCCGTTCGTCACAACCCTGAATTCACCATGTTGGAATACTACCAAGCCTATGCGGATTACCACGATTTAATGGATAACACCGAAGAATTATTACGCAAACTTGCTATCGATATTTTAGGGACGACTATCGTGAAATACGGCGAATACGAATTCGATTTCGGTAAACCGTTCGAACGAATCACCTTACATGATGCCACCATCAAATACGGTGCAGACAAAGGCATTGTGAAAGAAGATTTATACGATATTGATCGCGCGAAAGCAGTTACGGCTCGCTTAGGTATTGAAGTACAAAAATCTTGGGGCTTAGGCAGCATTGTGAATGCGATTTTTGAAGAAGTGGCAGAGCATCATTTAATCCAACCGACGTTCTTAATGGCGCATCCTGCGGAAATTTCACCGCTTGCCCGTCGTAACGATGAAAACCCGGAAGTCACCGACCGTTTTGAACTCTTCATCGGCGGACGTGAAATCGGTAACGGTTTCTCTGAATTAAACGACGCAGAAGACCAAAATGAGCGTTTCGATGCGCAGGTTGCCGCGAAAGAAGCAGGTGACGATGAAGCGATGTTTAAAGACGAAGACTTCGTGGTTGCATTGGAACACGGCTTACCACCAACAGCCGGCGAAGGCTTGGGTATCGACCGTTTAGCAATGCTCTACGCTAATGCACCGTCTATCCGCGATGTGATTTTATTCCCGGCAATGCGCCAGAAGTAATTTCTTATCACGATAAAAAGGAAGTCCTTCGACTTCCTTTTTAATTCCATCCAATTTTACCCTTTATTTTCACACCCCAAATTTATCCTTTAAAAACAATAGATTAAAAGATAACGATAAAAAAGGGATTTTCTTTCCTAAATAACCCTATAGCTTGGTATACCCCGCATTTTCAATTAAAATGCCTACTTCACTGCCGAATAGGCAGCTTAGAAACAAACATCCTGGAATAATCAGCCAAATTCAGGCCTTCACTGCCGAATAGGCAGCTTAGAAATGCAGTCAACTTGGCGTGCGGACGCGAAAAGTCTTCACTGCCGAATAGGCAGCTTAGAAAAGCCTCCGCAATTATTTCTTGTTGCAGTGTGTCTTCACTGCCGAATAGGCAGCTTAGAAAACATCACCGCCGGAGCCATAAGGCACATTCAAACTTCACTGCCGAATAGGCAGCTTAGAAAGTTGTTGTTTTCATAAATTGGGGTGTCATGATCTTCACTGCCGAATAGGCAGCTTAGAAACAGCAACATCAGCTGTAAATGAGAGCACGATTACTTCACTGCCGAATAGGCAGCTTAGAAATTAAAGATTTATCAAGCCGCCTTCTGGGTGCGCTTCACTGCCGAATAGGCAGCTTAGAAAAATCTATTATGTGCTCCCCATAAGTGGTTCCGCTTCACTGCCGAATAGGCAGCTTAGAAAACGATCGCGCGGAAAACGGATGACATATCGTTCTTCACTGCCGAATAGGCAGCTTAGAAAGATTGCCGGTTGTGCATTGCGTAAAATTACGTCTTCACTGCCGAATAGGCAGCTTAGAAAAATCCAAATCAGAATTCCAAAAAAACTATTCTCTTCACTGCCGAATAGGCAGCTTAGAAAAAAGCGGCAGGAGACAAAATGACACTTCATGACTTCACTGCCGAATAGGCAGCTTAGAAATGATAAGCCTTTTCCAACACCTGTTCGGATGTCTTCACTGCCGAATAGGCAGCTTAGAAAAGCTCGAAATCGTCGAAGTCGGAATATTCAGTCTTCACTGCCGAATAGGCAGCTTAGAAAAAAACCCGGAAACGATTTTTATTGAGGTTGAGCTTCACTGCCGAATAGGCAGCTTAGAAAATTTGGGAAAACTAAACGGAAAGGGAACTTCGCTTCACTGCCGAATAGGCAGCTTAGAAATCGAACGGTTCGGCTTCCGGTTTGCGGGATTTCTTCACTGCCGAATAGGCAGCTTAGAAAATCTAAGGAATCTAACCCAGAAATATAAATACCTTCACTGCCGAATAGGCAGCTTAGAAACCCAAGCTCTCGCCCCAACCGAAGGCTTGAGCCTTCACTGCCGAATAGGCAGCTTAGAAATCTCCCTGTGTTACACCTTTTTCCGACTCTCGCTTCACTGCCGAATAGGCAGCTTAGAAATCGAGATGGTAAAGTAGCAAAAATTGTTGATACTTCACTGCCGAATAGGCAGCTTAGAAATACCCGTGTAGAATTGACCGCACTTTAAACGCCTTCACTGCCGAATAGGCAGCTTAGAAATTCGCCATCCTGAGTAATACTGTAGTAGGTCTCTTCACTGCCGAATAGGCAGCTTAGAAATAATACTTGAGCGGTGACACTATGCTTTTCAACTTCACTGCCGAATAGGCAGCTTAGAAAAGTGGGTTTTGGATTATGAAAAGGCAGACACGCTTCACTGCCGAATAGGCAGCTTAGAAATAAAGTAACCGAAATTGAAATTCTTGGCGAAACTTCACTGCCGAATAGGCAGCTTAGAAAAAATTTTCTTCGCCCCGATAGACTGCATAAATCTTCACTGCCGAATAGGCAGCTTAGAAAAACAGTAAAGATCGCACGACATTAAATGCTTTCTTCACTGCCGAATAGGCAGCTTAGAAAAACCGCACATACTCGTTATTCATAATCCGCGTCTTAACTACCGAATAAATAGCTCGGAAATGGAATACCGAATTAGCACCGCATTGAACTCGCGTTACTACGGGATAAACAAATAAAAACATCTCAAAACCAACTGTATTGCTTACATAAAGCAATAAAAAGCATATGTTTAATATCTGAAAAACAGGTTTATTGCTATAATCACAAGCCTACTGAATAAGTAGCTTAGAAAATAGGTGTTTACTTGGAATCTTCACTACCGAATAGGTAGAGTTATTAATAACAAATAAAAATGATTTCGTGATCTTTCTCACAAATCTAAAATTATTTAGTTGTTTATTATTACATCAGGTATAAAATTATTTCCAATTTTAAACTCCTATGGATAAAAGCTATGACAACTAAAGCAACAGTAGTAAAAGCCATCCAACAATCTCTTGTCGAACAAAACCTAAAAAAATCCGGAGCCGACAGAAAAAAATTAGAGAATGCGAGCCTTTCAGAAAAAGAGGCGCTACTAAAAAAGATTGCCGAGTACGACGAAAAATATCGTTTTGATGTTTGGGTACCAAATGCAGCGCTTGTTTTAGCAAAACAGCTTTATTTTGGAACGCACATTTCTCGCGGCATTCATTCCTCCTCAAAAGGAGACAACGTAAATTTTCAATCTGCTCCGACGCTTTCTCCTGAACTTGTCGGTTCGCAATTAATCCCTAAATTAGAACTTGATGCAAATGGAAACGCGGCGGCACTGCCCTTAGCGGGTTTCTTTAATATTATTGTTGATGCAGAAAAAGGGGTTACACTGAAAGAATTGCTACTCACCGATGATCCTCGTCTCGAAGGTTGTTTTTCAGATGATCCGGAATTATCAAATCAATATAAAGTCTGCTTTCAAAATGCCTTAAAAGGTGATTTAACAAAACCGAGCAGCGATGAACGTAATAAACAAATTTTATGGGTAAATCACCCCGATCCTCAAGAAGATAATTACACTTGTTTAGTACCGTTATATCCATCCTCCTTAACAAACCATTTTTATTATAAAATCAATCAATTACGTTACTCTGACACGAACAAGCAGGCATTATCCAACCGCTATAAAAAAGATACGGAGCAGTTTTCCTACACAACGCTGCAAGGTATTGGCGTCACCGTTCTTGGCGGCACGAAACCGCAAAACGTGAGTCAACTGACCAGTAACCAAGGCGGGCGAAATTATTTGCTTCCTTCCCTTCCCCCAATTTTTAAATCACGAGAACAGATACGCTTAACCGAAAAACAAAAGACAATCTTTAATCGTCGTTTAGCTTATGTTTGTAGCGATGGATTAAATATGTTGTATGAAGTGGTCAGAGCAGAAAAAAATATTTATCCAGAGAGGGACAAGCGCAAGTTTGCACTGGAGTTAATTGCACAAACGGTTTTAATGCAGGCTGAGCGTATTCAAAAAACGCATCCGGCGGGCTGGAGTAAAGACTATTTGCTTAACGAATATCAAAAGTACTGGTTAGATCCAAACCGTGCTGAACTTGATGGTGAAGAGATCTTCCGACAACAGGCTGAACAAGATAATTGGAGCGCTGAAATTATTCATCAATTTGCTTCGTGGGTGAATGAATGTCTTAAACGAGAATTTAAGTCAATCCAAGAAGATTTTGCCAAACCGGAATACAACCAATGGCGCAGAGATATGGAAAAAGCCATTGCCACACAAGCCCGCTTAAATAAATAAGGATCCAATATGAACGCTGATTTTTATCTGGTTTTCAAACACATTAAAATTCAAGCAGCCAATGCGATTTCCGGTCCTTTAAGTTACGGTTTTCCGGCTATTAGCGGCTTTGTCGGTGCAATACATGCTTTGAGCCGTAAACTGAATGGCCAAGCAACATTAAATGGCGTCATGATTGCCTGCCACAATTATGAACTACAGGCTTATCAATCCACGCCATTTTCCGACCGCACTTTTGTCCAAACACGCAATCCCTTAAAGAAAAATGGCGAAACAGCACCGATTATTGAAGAAGGAAAAGTGCATTTAGAGGTTTCCTTGGTCGTTGAAGTACAAATTCCCGACAGAGCACTTTCTCGTCATATCAAAAATGACGCCGATTGTGATGAAGCCAAAGATTTCCTATCGAAGTGCAAAACACAGCTTATGCAACAACGAATTGCCGGCGGTTCCGTTTTCAGTATTGAAGACGTTCAGTTACGTCATATTGAGGAAGAATGGATAGTCAAAAGCCAATTACTTCCTGGATTTGTGTTGATGGATGCGCAAACTGAACTGATTGAAATCACAAAAGAATTACAACAAGGCTTGAAACAAGGAGATTTTGTCATTTTAGAGAAGAAGCCCGACAGCACCGCATTGGACGCCTTAATCGAAACGGCGGCGTTACACCATATTCCCAACCACCCTAATGCCAAAGCGAATGAATGGCAAAGTTATAGTGTTAAGCAAGGTAGAGGATGGCTTGTGCCTATTCCGGTGGGCTATCAAGCGATTTCCCCGATGTTTGATGCAGGACAGCTACAACATTGCCGCACACAGGATTACCCGAGCCAATATGTGGAAACCTTATATAGCTTAGGCAAATGGGTTTTCCCACTTAATTTACCGCAAGATTTATCCCGCTGTTTTTGGCGCTATACCGAACCTAAAAACGGCTTATACCTCATTTCACAAGGAGACCAATAATGAGCAAATCAAACACAACCCCAAGCGTACTCGCATTTGAACGCAATTTAGATATTTCCGATGCATTTTTTACGCAATGTAACAGCCAAGATAAAAATCCGGTTGAAGAAGCCGTTAAAATTCGTGAAAAATCTGTTCGCGGCACAATGTCTCATCGATTATCAAAAATTAAAGGAAATGATCCTACTAAGCTAGATGTAAATATTGAAGATGCCAATCCACAAACTATCGATGTTGCTACATTAAATGACCAAAATGATACTTTAGTTGCTCGTTTTACCTGTAAAGTGTTACCGTTTAATGGTAAACCTTGTGTATGTAACAATCTAAATTATCAAGATAAAGTCATCAAAACCGTAGAAGATTATGTACAAAACAAAGGTTTCTCCGAATTAGCCAAACGCTATGCCGCCAATATTGCCAATGCCCGTTGGTTGTGGCGCAATCGAATGAATGCGGAAAGCATTAAAATTAAGGTAGAATTTAATGACAAAACGCTCACTTTCGATAATGCTAAGGCCCTTTCATTAAATCACTTTGATGATGAATCCGTCGAAGTCAAAGCCCTTGCTGACTTCATCGAGTCAGGATTAAGCGGCAAACAATTTGTAATTTTAAATGTCACGGCCTATGCCAAAATGGGTTATGGACAAGAAGTTTATCCCTCACAAGAGCTTATTCTTGACTCCAACAGTCGCAAAAGTAAAACGCTCTACAAAGTTGAAAATGAAAAAGCGGCCATGCACTCGCAAAAAGTGGGCAATGCTATCCGCACTATTGATACATGGTACAAATCCGATGCCGAATTCCCTATTCCGGTGGAACCTTATGGCGCGGTCACCAATTTAGGCACGGCGTTTCGCCAACCAAAAGAAAAATTAGATTTTTACACCTTATTCGACAACTGGGTCTTAAGCAATAACGTTCCCGAGGTTGATCAGCAGCATTATGTGATAAGTGTCTTAATCCGTGGCGGTGTATTTGGTGCAAGCGGTAAGGAATAACCATGACACAAACCCACTACATTGAAATCAAAGCGATTCCGCAGGTGGATATGTTGCAAACGGAAGTCATCAGCTTCTGTTTGCAAAAACTTCACCAAATTCTACCGTACTTTGAAGGCAGAATCGGGCTGGCGTTTCCCGCTTATGGCAATGACAAAACCCTTGGGGGCATTATTCGCTTATTCGGTTCGGAAAATGATTGCGATTCTGTTTACATTAAATCGCAAGAGCTGCGCGATTACGCGTTGCTCAGCGAAGTTATGCCGATTCCGGAGAAAGTCAGAAGCTATCGTATTTATCAACGGGTTCAGATGAAAGGGCAAAGCGCCATTCGACGGGCGGAAAAACGTTTAACCGCACAAGGTAAATGGAGCGAAGAAGTGCGACAAAATATGCTGCAAAAACAAGCGACTCAACGTGTCTACCCACATGCGCATTTGAAAAGCAGCAGCACAAAACAGCAATTTATTTTAGCCATAAAATCCGTCTATAAAGCAAAATCTGTCGAAGGATCTTTTAGTGCCTACGGTCTAAGCCAAAAGGCCACTGTGCCACATTTCTAAAAATATAGCCTGTTTAAATTCGTTTTAAACAGGCTATAAACTTACTTTAATCCTCCCGCCAGAATCCCAAGGTTTCGTTAAAACACCATTGTCCCGCGCTTTCGTCTAAAGTGACCGTAGCGTATTTTAACGTGGTAGAAAGCAAACTTTCCTCATCCAAATCTTCAGCCAACTCACTTAATGCAAGTTGCAACGGCATATCTAACCAGATTTTGACAAAGCCATTACTTGCTTTTAACGCTTGATAACGAAATTCCGGCAAAGCGTCCTGCGGATTGTCCGGCGTTTCCCAAGCGCGTTCCTGTACACGAAAATACGGTGCGCCGTCTTCATCTAATAAACAGACAATATTGCGCTGTGCACGTGATTTCCGGAAACGGGTCATCAGAGGTAAATTCGCGGTAAAACGGTTACTCAAGTCATTTTGCCAATAGGCATTTACACAATTTATGTTTGGATTATTCAGTAAATCCGCCGTAGCTTGATGCTCCAAATCAGCCAAACAAAAGTGCGGTCGAAAATCTTCGCGTTTTATAATTCGGGGAATGGAGTCAATCCGTTCAAGTTGAGCGGGAGGAATCAATTCTTCAGTGCGGTGCGTTTCTAACGGATGCTGCGCATCTTCAAATCCGGGTTTATTAAAAATCACCCCGGGTTGTCCGGCTAACCCACGCCAATTGCTCGGCAATAACGCAATATTCGGTTGTTCTGCAATTTTATCGGGACGGTGCCGCCAAACGCGTCCGGCAAGCTGGATAATAGAACGCATGGAAGAAGGATCGACAATCGCCCAATCATAATCGTGGTCCCGACCGACTTCAGTCACCGGGCTACCTAACACAATAAACAGCTGATTTTTAGCTTGAGACTGAGTCAATGCTGCCATCACTTCTGACTGACCAAAAGCGTTTTTACTGTCCGTACGATTTAAAATGCGATCCAATTTTTCTTCTAACTTCGAGCGCAAAATCAATAATTGCTTGGAATGATAACAACATAAATGAATTTGATAGTCCTGCCACTGTGACTTCATCTCCAGTTGGAAAAGCTGCTTGGCAAGAGGAATCATCGGTTTAATATTGGCAAAACGAATTAAGCCGAAACTGATTTGTTTTTGTGTCACCGAGTCATATTCACTGTGAACCTGATGAAAAGCAATAGCTTGTTGCACAAGATATTCAGCTAAGGTTGCAGCATCAAATAATTGGTTTTCAATTTTCTTTAATGGCGGCAGCGACATAATTTGTGCTTTTCGACGCACCGGGGCATCGCGTAGTTTTTCCGCACGCTGTTGTACAAATTTTTGGTGCACCGTCTCAAATTCTTTAAGCGTCGCGCAAGTTGCCGATTTCTGCTTAAATTCATCGAACCAAGCGCAACACACTGCGCTTTGATTAATTCCTTGTTGGCGGTTATAAATCTCCCGACCGGCTTGATACGCACGGAATAAACCGGCAATGAAATCCGGCGTAAGCGTTGCGGAAGAAAGCAAAACGCGCGAACCAAACAAGCCGGCAAGATGCACTAAACGGGACAGCGCCGGTAAATCTTCTTGGTTAAAATCATCCGGTTCATCCAAAATTAAATCTGAAGTCAGTAAGCGCAACATCGGCACAATATATTTACCGCCCCGAGCCGTTTCACTCGCACCAACCAAATGATCCACCGTACAAGTTACAATCGGTGCATAAAGTAACTTCCGTGCTTTAGCATCCTGCAAAATGGCGGCAAACTTTTCATCCCTAAGCGCAGATTCAATAAAATCGGCACCGTAAACTTCATTTTCTTCAAATTCAAGTCGAGCAGATTCGCTGCCGTCATTTTCGTTTGTCTGTTGCAATTCATACAATTTTTTAACCGCGCTTCCGCCCACTAAAACCGCCAGTGAATCATCGCTCAACGCCAATTTTGTTTGTAGCGCCTTACCGGTTTGCAGGGTCAATACACGGAGTCCCAATGCGGTGCTGAAACGGGCACCTTTTTGCGGATCAGCCAACGCATACATAATGCGCGCATTACCCAAGGTTTTGCCGCAACCGGTGCTCGCCAAATTCACGGCAAATAAACCGCACTTTTCCGTCTCGGCACGAATGGATCTAGCCAAATCAAAGGCGTTATTCTGCCACTGAAATCGCGGAATTGACGTGCGTTTAGCAAAAGGTTTGTGCTGTTTCACGGTGGGCAATTCCGTTTTCAATTTTGGCAATAAGCGGGAAAAATAAACCGCCGTTTTGCAAACGCCCAGCAGATGTTCATCTAATGCCTGTTTCGGTTGATGATTTTTATCCGTATTGGCAATTAATTTATGTCGAAAATCTTTATCGCCCAATGTACGCTCTGCCGGCAAGGACGAATAATGATGATCGCCCACCATCAAACATAAACGTGTCACTAATAGAAAAAACGGATCAGAAAAATCCATGGTAAGTAACGAAGGGTGATTTAACGCTTTTCTCGCCCAACGGCTCATTGTTTTTTGCCAAGATCGACTGTCCATCGCCAAAAAATCAAATTGCCAGAATTGCTTTTTATTGGGGTAAGTGCTTTTCTCGTTTTTTACCCACTGATCAGCGGGATAGAATTGAAGCTGATAAAACGTTTCCCACCTAGCGTCATCCAAATAAACTCTCTTTTGGCTTCTTACGTTTAATTCCCTATTTACTTCACTGAAAAATGGCAAACGATGGTGCGATGTGATTAACCAAATCAAGGTTCTTGCTAAAGGCGGTAAATGACTAAAATCCGCATTATTCACGATTTTAGGTTCATCAATATTGAGCGCTTCCAGCCAATTTTCTTGATATTCCGCCCAGTTTGCCAAACGTTCCAACCACTCCTGATCGGTTTGGCACCCGGCAATCATGGCTTCAAAGAGGCGGGCGGAAATCCATTCATGACGAAAAGCATCCGCATGAAAAGGCGCGTTAGGCTTCAATTTCAACTGAAAGGCTTTGCTCGCTTTACCTAAATCATGCAACAGCGCCGCAAGTGCGGTCACAATTTGGATTGAATACGCCGATAGCCAACCTCCTTCGTCTTCGGTACGTAAAATATTGCGTTTGGTGCGATTCGTCGGCACACGCCCTTGCGTATTAAATTGTGATTTGTCGCCCACAACCCAAAGCAACTCCGTTAAATTTTTGCCATGCGTCCAATAACAAGCCACCGCCGTATTTTTGCGTGCGGTTTGTCGTAGCATTTTATGGAGAGTATCCAGCCCGGCTTGGGTAATAGGCGTTTGCCACACACGATCACCGCAACGTTCGGCAAATTGATCTAAAATGCGACGGGTTTCCGTTAACGCATTTTTCTGACATTGACTAACCAGCAAAATGTTCATTGCGCAGCTCCTTGCACGGCTAATTGTTTCAAGCCATCAATAATCAAATCCAAAGCCTCAAAACGGGCAAAGTTTTCAATACAGGTTTGGCGAAATTCTTTTTCCGTATCGCCATTTTGGGAAGAAATAAAAGCTTGCGGCAAAATCATCGCATCTTTAATCATATCCGCCGCATCAAATACCAAACCACCACGGCGTGTTTTCCCATGCAACACCGCCAATCCGTGTGGCAAGCCGAGTACCCAACAGGCTGTTGCGCCAAGCCCATACGCCAAATAATTGCCGTGATCCAGTAATTGATTGGTTAAATCAATGCTATTGCCCCGTTCGCTACGCACAAAGTCCGGATCGCGAAGGGTAAAATAATTGGCTAATTTATACACTTCTTTGGTAAAGCGTCCTTCTGCGGCAAGCAACGCCTGACTATTCGGCGCGTGTTGAAATTCAGTCCGAAATTTCTGAATGACGGAATCAAGCGCTTTCGCATCAATATCCCAATCCAATTTTTCCCAGCTTTGTTGCAAAATTTGCAATCTGATTTGTTGCAGTGATTTCGCTGCGTCTAAACGTTTCATATCGTCAAACCAAAAAGCACACCACTGCTGTAGATATTCCACCGGGCGATATTCGCTTTGCGGGCTGAAAAAATCACAACCGATTTCCGCTTCCGTGCCGTTAAACAGCGGTGTTCCGCCGCCGCTACAAAACCCCACCATCACCCCGGCTTTGGCAAGCTCACGCATCGCCGCTTGTGTAATGGAAGTTCCACTGCCCAACAATAGACAAGTCGTATTCGCAATAGGAATATTCCAATACAAAGATTCATTGCCTTGGTCAGTCACATATTCCACGCGCCCGCCATTGAGTAAAACCCGGCAATGTTCTAAATAATACAAGTTAGCGCGTTTGGAATGCAGAATGGTTTTAAGATCGGAAGAAGGGATATAGGGCGTTTTAGACATAAAATTTTCCTGCTTTTTTTGATACGACGTAGAAACGAGACCGAACGATTCAATTGCTCACTTTATATTGAGCGATGTTGAACTATAAAAATAGCACCGCATTGAATGCGGCTCCAATGCGGTGCTGTTTTAGCATGTCGACGATAAAATAAAAATGCGCAACGCTTCAAGCTTAATTGGCATGATTTTATACTTTATGTCGCAACGGCATAATAACGAGAAATTAAAGAATATTCTTTTCGCCGCGTGATAGGCTAATCAAACCGGAACGAACAATCTCCAACAACGTTGTTTCTTCTTTTACGGCACTCACAAAAGCATCAAGTTTGTCTTTTGTGCCAGTTAATTGAATGGTATAAGATTTTGGTGTCACATCCACGATTTGCCCGCGGAAAATATCCGCCAAACGTTTAATTTCATCGCGTGAAGAACCTGTAGCGCGAACTTTCAATAACATCACCTCGCGTTCGACATGTTCCTGTTCACTTAAATTAATGACCTTAAATACATCCACCAATTTATGTAGTTGTTTTTCAATTTGTTCTAACACTTGTTCGTCACCTACCGCCTCGATAGTCATACGCGATAAAGTCGGATCATCGGTCGGCGCAACGGTTAAGCTTTCAATATTAAAAGCGCGTTGGGAGAATAAACCAACCACGCGTGACAATGCACCGGATTCGTTTTCCAATAAAACTGATAAGATTCTACGCATTATTCGTTCTCCCCTTGCGGTTTACTTAAAATCATTTCGTTCATCGCCCCGCCGCGCACTTGCATTGGGTAAACATGTTCGGTTTCGTCCACGTTGATATCGACAAAAACTAATTTATCTTTAATGTCGAAAGCTTCTTTTAATTTGCTTTCTAACTCGTCCGGCGTCGCAATCTTAATGCCGACGTGACCGTAAGATTCTGCCAATTTCACAAAATCCGGTAAGGAATTCATATAAGTTTGCGAATGGCGACCGGAATAAATCAAATCTTGCCATTGTTTTACCATGCCCAAGAAATGGTTGTTCAAACAAATAATCACGACCGGAATACCGTATTGGGTTGCAGTGGAAAGCTCTTGAATGTTCATTTGAATACTGCCGTCACCGGTGACGCATACAACGCCGGCATCAGGGTGCGCTAATTTTACCCCCAATGCGGCCGGCAAACCGAAGCCCATGGTGCCCGCACCACCGGAATTAATCCAACGACGCGGTTTATTGAATGGATAATGCAATGCAGCAAACATTTGATGTTGACCAACATCGGACGCTACATAAGCTTCACCGTTGGTAATACGATAAACCGCTTCCATCACTTGTTGCGGTTTGATCACACCGGAAGTGCGGTCGAAATCCAAACACTTTTTCGCTTTCCAAACATCAATTTGTTTCCACCACTCTTCCAAATGATTTTGCGGCCGATTTAAGCCCTCTTCGCCCAATAGGCTTAAAAATTCTTCCAACACGTTTTTCGCATTACCAACGATGGGAATGGAAACCTGTACGTTTTTAGAAATTGAAGTCGGGTCGATATCGATTTGAATAACTTTTGCATGCGGGCAATATTTCTCTAGATTATTCGTGGTGCGGTCGTCAAAACGCACGCCAACACCGAGAATTAAATCACTCTCGTGCATCGTGTTATTGGCTTCGTATGTACCGTGCATCCCCAGCATACCGAGGAATTGTTTGTCCGTGCTCGGGTACACACCTAGCCCCATTAAAGACGATGTTACCGGTAAATTTAAACGTTGTGCGAATTGCGTTAATACTTCGCTACATTCCGCGGAAACCGCACCGCCGCCTACGAACAACACCGGTTTTTTCACCACTAATAAAGCTTTCAACGCTTTTTTGATTTGGCCTTTGTGCCCGTTTAGCGTTGGATTGTAGGAACGCATTTCAACGGATTTCGGGTATTCGTACGGATATTTAATATTCGGGTTTACCGTATCCTTTGGAATATCCACCACAACCGGGCCGGGACGACCGGTTGAGGCAATATAAAACGCTTTTTTTAGAATTGCCGGAATATCTTCGGCTTTTTTCACGATAAAACTATGTTTTACCACCGGACGGGAAATTCCTACCATATCGCATTCTTGGAACGCATCGCGACCGATTAAGCTACTCATCACCTGACCGGAAATAATCACCATCGGTACTGAATCGGTATATGCAGTTAAAATTCCGGTAATCGCATTGGTTGCCCCCGGACCGGATGTTACAAGCACACAACCCACTTTCCCGGTTGAACGCGCATAACCGTCCGCCATATGTACCGCTGCTTGCTCATGACGAACCAGAATATGCTCAATGCCGCCAAGCGTGTGAATCGCGTCATAAATATCCAGCACCGCACCGCCCGGATAACCGAATAAATATTCAACGCCTTCGTCGCGTAGCGATTGAACCACCATTTCCGCACCGGATAATTTCTTCATCATTTTCTCCTCAAATTTAGCTATAGTTTTATTGATGCGCTGTTTATCAAATACTGCTTAAAAGCAAATCGGTTTATTCAACGGCGTCCATCATAGCAGTTAGAAATGCTTTGTCTAACATCATCTCACGAGAAAACACTCAATTAATTGGAATAAAAATCTAAAATAGATAAGAAATTAAGATGAATATAAAAAAATAAAAAGCTAAAAATAAAAAAATGCGACTTTATGCCGCATTTTATAAAAATCACAAAATTTTATTTTTTATTTGTTTTTTTGAATTGGATCACATTTTTAGCGTTTTTTAACAATAAAAACTAAAACTGCCAAAGAAAGTGCCGTAGCAGCGAAACCTGCTAAACCGGAATCCGTAAAGCCCACCACAATATAGCCCACACAAGTTGCCGCAGCTACGGTTACCGCATACGGAAGCTGCGTGGTAACGTGATCCATATGATTACATCTTGCGCCGGTCGAAGAAAGAATAGTGGTATCCGACACCGGCGAACAGTGATCGCCGCATACTGCACCAGCCATCACGGCAGAAAGACAAGGAAGCAAAAGTTCCGGTGCAGTATTGGTGGCCATTGCGGCGGCAATCGGCAGCATAATACCGAAAGTACCCCAACTGGTACCGGTGGAAAATGCCATCGCTGAACCTAAAATGAATAATAATACCGGCAAGAATTGCACCGGAATATTGCCGCTCACTAAAGAAGATAAATATCTACCGGTTTGCATATCGCCCACGATTTTATTGATCGTCCAAGCAAAAAATAAAATCGCAATGGCACCAAGCATCGATTTAATACCGGCGATCCAAGCTCGAGCGTATTCGTCTAATGACACTTGACGGTCAAACCAAATCAGCAGAGTCGAAATCAGCACCGCATTGGAGCCGCCTACCACAAGGGATACGCCCACGTTGGTATTCTCAAAAGCGCCGAGTACGCTAAATGCGCTACCCGCTTCGGCCAATGCTTGACCGCCGGTGTACATCATCATTGAAACGGTTACAACGATAAGTACCAAAATCGGTAACACGAGATTGCGTACATGTCCCTTGGCTCCCGTTTCTTCCTCAGACTCAGTATCGTTATGCTCTAACGCCGCCTTTTCATGACGCGCCATCGAACCAATATCAAAAGAGGAATAGGCGACAAAAAACACCATTAACAAAGAGAAAATTGCATAAAAGTTCATAGAACTCATTGCAACGAAGGCACCCATCGGCGTGTATTCGGTAATGGAATAAGTCGCCAATAAACCGGCAACCAGCGTAATAATGTAAGCTCCCCAACTGGAAACCGGCATCATCACACACATTGGGGCTGCGGTCGAATCTAAAATATAAGCCAATTTAGCGCGAGAAACATTAAATCGATCCGTTACCGGACGCGCAATGGCTCCCACTGCAAGACTATGAAAATAATCATCAATAAAAGTAATAAATACCAATGATGCTGCTAATAATTTCGCACCGCGACGTCCTTTAATGCGTTTTTGCGCCCATTCGGCAAAAGCGCGGTTACTGCCCGAAACGGTTAAAAGCGCGGTCAAAATACCAAGCAAAAGCAAGAAAAGGACAATATTCATATTCGAATTTATTGCGCCGTCGCTATACACCAACGAAATAATATTACCTTTTAAATAAGTTAGTGTTGGAAAAATTGACGCGTCATTGAGCATTAATGCACCGACAATGATCCCGGCGCTTAACGAGACTAATACGCGGCGCGTCGCAATTGCCAGCACAATCGCCAACAATGCGGGGGTAACAGACCAAATTGAGGAAGAATAATCGATAAGTTCCATTAAGTTATACCTAAAATAATGGAGACAACGGTAGAAAAGGACTAAAGTGATCCGCCTAACCGTAGCGCTCCATAGTTGATGTTGATCACTATGACAGTAACGCACCTTTCGGATACGTTCCCAACCGGTCAAAACGACTTTTAACCGATTTCGGCAATTTCTCCTTTCCTTTTTCGTCATCGTTATCCACTCGGAAAAAATACTTATAGAAATTGCACCTCTACTTTTATAGGGTCGGTGTGAAGATTACAGTAAAATTCATAGAAAATCTAATAAATTCTTTGAATTAGAGAAATTTTTACAACATAAACAGAGAGATAAATCAATAAATATTGTATAAAAATTGTTAAACAATTTAATCAATATGGCTTACCAAATAAATTATTCAGCATTTATTTGAAATTTAAGTTTACCTTAAGATTTATTTTCGCTAGTATAAAACCACCTTATTTACATATAGTCTTTCTAAGAGGTTTATTATGTCTGAATTAACTAAAGTTTTTACTAATCTTCGTAGCATTCGTGCTGTCGTTCGCGATTTAACATTAGAACAAGCTGAAAATTCATTAAAGAAATTTGAAGAGGCTGTTGCTGAAAAGCGCACACAGATGGATAAAATCCAACAGGCGGAAAATGAACGTAAAGAGCGTATTGCCAGATATAAAGAATTAATTAAACGAGAAGGTATCACCGAAGAAGAATTAAGAGCGATTATCAGTGCTATACCGACAAACGCGCGTAAAAAACATAAACCACGCCCTGCAAAATATCAATATATCGATACCAATGGCAAACAAAAAACCTGGACGGGTCAAGGCCGTACTCCGCGTGTGATTCAACAGGCGTTGGATGAAGGTAAAACATTGTCAGATTTTGAAATTTAATCATTTTAACTAAAATAAGAACCCATTTTATGGGTTCTATTTTTTTATATTTGAGAATATAAAATTAATTATGATAGAAAAAAAAATACTACTTACCGATTGCCCGGATGATAAGGGATTAATAGCTAAAATCACTAACATTTGTTATAAACATCAACTTAATATCTTACATAACAATGAATTTGTCGATTTTGAGACCAAACATTTTTTTATGCGTACCGAACTTGAAGGTATTTTTAACGAAACGACATTACTTGAAGATCTTAA
This sequence comes from Rodentibacter sp., assembly GCF_057314195.1. Classification (NCBI taxonomy): domain Bacteria; kingdom Pseudomonadati; phylum Pseudomonadota; class Gammaproteobacteria; order Pasteurellales; family Pasteurellaceae; genus Rodentibacter; species Rodentibacter sp. Next base: position 28,382 of record NZ_DBHLAM010000030.1, read on the forward strand.
ATATAGTTTACCCGAAGGTACAAATTGTCGATTAATTGATGGGAAACGTAAACGTATTGTAATTTTAGTTACTAAAGAAGCCCATTGTCTCGGCGATATTTTAATGAAAAATTATTATGGCGCTTTAAATATTGAAATTGCTGCGGTTATTGGCAATCACGATAATTTACGCGAACTGGTCGAACGCTTTAATATTCCTTTCCATCTTGTTAGTCACGAAGGATTAAACCGCATCGAGCACGATAAATTACTGGCGGAACACATCGACGAATATGCACCGGACTACATCGTATTAGCCAAGTACATGCGCGTTTTAAATCCCGAATTTGTCGAACGTTATCCAAACCGTGTAATTAACATTCACCATTCTTTTTTGCCCGCTTTTATCGGTGCGAAACCTTATCAGCAAGCTTACGAACGCGGCGTGAAAATTATCGGCGCAACAGCTCATTTCATTAATAACGAATTAGATCAAGGGCCGATTATTATGCAAAACGTGATTAACGTAGATCACACTTATAGCGCCGACGCCATGATGCGCGCCGGCCGTGACGTGGAAAAAACCGTGTTAAGTCGCGCATTGGATCTCGCGTTGCACGACAGGATTTTCGTCTATAAAAATAAAACGGTGGTACTGTAATGGAACAAATCACCTTAGCACCAATCAATGCCGTTGAAGGCACGATCAATTTACCCGGCTCCAAAAGCTTATCAAATCGCGCATTATTATTAGCCGCGCTTGCCAAAGGTACAACAAAAGTAACGAATTTATTGGACAGCGACGATATTCGCCACATGCTTAACGCCCTAAAAGCACTCGGCGTAAATTACCGGCTTTCCGCCGACAAAACCATTTGCGAAATCGAAGGACAAGGCGGTGCATTTGATGTACAAGGCGGGCTTTCCCTCTTCCTTGGCAATGCCGGCACTGCAATGCGCCCTCTAACGGCAGCGCTTTGCTTAAAAGGAAAAGCTGAAGGCGAAGTAATTTTGACTGGCGAACCGCGTATGAAAGAGCGCCCGATTCTGCATTTAGTCGATGCACTCGTTCAAGCCGGCGCCGATGTGCGTTATTTAGAAAATCCGGGCTACCCGCCGCTAGCCGTTCGTAACAGCGGCATTAAGGGGGGGAAAGTACAAATCGACGGCTCCATTTCATCGCAATTTTTAACCGCGCTCTTAATAGCAGCGCCGCTGGCAGAAAACGATACAGAAATTGAGATTGTCGGCGAATTGGTTTCCAAGCCTTATATCGATATCACACTCGCCATGATGCACGATTTCGGCGTAAACGTTAAAAATCAAGCGTATCGAAAATTCTACATTAAAGGCAATCAAATCTACCTTTCGCCGGATAAATATCTGGTGGAAGGCGATGCGTCTTCTGCTTCTTATTTCCTTGCAGCCGGCGCAATTAAAGGCAAGCTAAAAGTGACCGGTATCAGCAAAAATTCGATTCAAGGCGATCGTTTATTTGCCGACGTACTGGAAAAAATGGGCGCCAAAATCACCTGGGGCGAAGATTTCATTCAAGCAGAGCATGCAAAACTTCACGGCATTGATATAGATCTGAATCATATCCCCGATGCGGCAATGACCATCGCCACGACGGCCTTATTCGCCGAAGGAGAAACGATTATTCGCAATATTTATAACTGGCGCGTAAAAGAAACGGATCGTTTAGCGGCAATGGCAACGGAACTACGTAAATTGGGGGCTGAAGTGGAAGAAGGGAAAGATTTTATTCGTATTCAACCGCTCCCATTGAATCAATTCCAGCATGCCAAAATCGCCACTTACAATGATCACCGTATGGCGATGTGTTTTGCCCTAGTCGCGCTGTCAAACACGCCGGTCACGATTTTAGATCCAAAATGTACGGCAAAGACCTTTCCGACGTTCTTTCAAGAATTTGAAAAAATTTGTCTGCGGAATTAAGTTGAAGTGTCCAAATAGCACCGCATTGTAGGCAGCTTCAATGCGGTGCTATTTTGAATGCCCGATAAAATCCGCCAACAGTCGAGGTTTCAATGCGGTGCTGTTTTAAGCAGAGAGCGGCAATCAGACATAAATGATGACAAGAATACAAAAATAAAAAAAGCGAACATTAGGTTCGCTTTTTTTTACAGGATTCGTTTTAACTTGTTTAATTAATGACGGAAACGTTCAGTGTCGAACCACCGACGATTTGCACACGTTTTCCCGCAACATAGCGAGAATCCGCCTTTTGCACCACTACGATACTTTTGCCATTATCTTTTCTGATCACCAATTCTGCGCCGTTTACTTGGCTGGCCTTCTCTTCGATTTTACTACCGGCAACCGCACCGGCAACCGCACCCACCGCCGTAGCAATCGCCTGACCTCGACCGCCGCCGATTGCGCTCCCCGCAATCCCGCCGAGTGCACCGCCGCCGACGGTACCAATCACGCCTTTATTATCCGCCTGAATTTTCACCGGGCGAACGGAAATCAACGTACCATATTCAATTGAACGCGCTTCTTTCGCTTGATCCGCAGAATAAACGTCGCCACTAAAAATATCGGTGTTTGCACAACCGGTCACGCCTAATGTAATGGCAAGCGCCAATGCTATTGTGATTTTTTTCATAATATTAAACCTCAAGTATTTTTTTAATCGAGTAAGGGTGAACTTTAATGCAGGTGTGATTTACCGATTTATCCGCAAAACTAACCGCAATAGAAGGATTCGGCAATCGCTCGCCTTCCACCTTAGGTTCACTAATTTTCGTCGTCAGTCGGGGCGAACGTTGCCATAAAAATTGGTTGTTTATCCTTTTAATCCATTGTTGATTTGATTCATTGGTTAAAAAAGGCATAACGATTTCAATATGTTCCCAAGTTTCTTGGGGATATTGCTTATTTTTAGGAAAAGGCAACTCAATAATATCGACAAACTGCCCCGCAAAAACAAGCGGTCTCTCCAATTGAATTAAATAGATAGGCCGCCCGTTGACAACATTGTCGGATAAAATTTTACCGCACTTTAATAAAACCGTCTGCCAATTTTTGGCATTTTGTTCGCTATTGACGCGTAACGCAAGATGATCAATTTCATAGTCAGATAAATTAACTGCCATTTCGCCGGCAAGTTGTTGAATTTTTTGTTCAAAATCCTTCAAATCTGCCTGAAGTGCAGCCAAATCTCCATCTAAATTTGTCATATTGCTCCTTTGATAAATCAATAAAGAACGGTATCATAGCCGATTATTTTTATTATTCAATTTTGAACTAGGAAAACCCGTGAATATTCAATCCATTTTATCCGACAAAATCAAACAAGCAATGATTGCCGCCGGCGCGGACGAATCTTGTGACGCAATGGTGCGCCAATCCGGCAAAGCCCAGTTCGGCGATTACCAGGCTAACGGCATTATGGCTGCTGCAAAAAAATTAGGCACAAATCCACGCGAATTTGCCCAAAAAGTTTTGCAGCAGACCGACCTTTCCGATATTGCGGAAAAATTAGACATTGCCGGTCCGGGTTTTATTAATATTTTCTTAAATTCCGCGTGGCTTGCAAAACAAGCTTCCAATGCGGTGCTCTCGGAGAACCTCGGCATTCAGGCGGCACAAAAACAAACCGTCGTCGTCGACTACTCTTCGCCAAATGTTGCAAAAGAAATGCATGTGGGTCACTTACGTTCCACGATTATCGGTGATGCCGTCGTGCGTACCTTGGAGTTTTTAGGTCATCACGTCATTCGCGCAAACCATGTGGGCGACTGGGGAACACAGTTCGGTATGCTGATCGCTTACCTTGAAAAAATGCAAAACGAACAGGCCGGCGAAATGGAATTGCAAGATTTGGAAGCGTTCTATCGCGAAGCGAAAAAACATTATGATGAAGATGAAGCATTCGCCGAAAAAGCCCGTCATTACGTGGTGAAATTGCAAAGCGGCGACGAATATTGCCGCGCCATGTGGAAACGCTTGGTTGATATTACGATGCAACAAAATCAACGCAATTATGATCGTTTAAATGTAACACTCACGGAACAAGACGTAATGGGCGAAAGCCTGTACAACCCTATGCTGCCGGGTATTGTCGAAGATCTAAAAAAACAAGGTTTAGCCGTGGAAGACGATGGTGCCTTTGTGGTTTATTTGGACGAGTTCAAAAATAAAGAAGGCGACGCCATGGGTGTTATCGTTCAGAAAAAAGACGGTGGCTTTCTTTATACGACTACCGACATCGCGGCCGCAAAATATCGCTATGAAACCTTAAAAGCGGATCGCGCGTTGGTTTTCTCTGATACGCGCCAAAGCCAACATATGCAACAAGCCTGGTTAATTACCCGTAAAGCGGGTTATGTGCCGGATAGTTTTTCCCTTGAACACAAAAATTTTGGAATGATGCTGGGCAAAGATGGCAAACCTTTCAAAACCCGCACCGGCGGTACGGTGAAATTAGCGGATTTATTAGACGAGTCCATTGAACGCGCAACCCTGCTCATTAACGAAAAAAATAATAATTTATCCGATGCAGAAAAAGCAGCGGTTATTGAGGCTGTGGCTATCGGTGCAGTGAAATACGCGGATCTTTCTAAAAACCGCACCACCGACTACGTATTCGATTGGGACAATATGCTAAGCTTTGAGGGTAACACCGCGCCTTATATGCAATATGCTTACACCCGAATTCGTTCCATTTTCAATAAAGCCGATGTCGAACCAAGCATACTTTCGACTGCGCCGTTAATGCTCGTTGACGAAAAAGAACGCGCCCTTGTGATTAAACTGCTGCAATTTGAAGAAGCAGTACAAACCGTTGGAAAGGAAGGCACACCGCACATGCTTTGCGCTTATTTGTATGAACTTGCCGGCTTATTTTCTTCTTTCTATGAACACTGCCCAATTTTAAATGCTGAAGATGAGGCGGTGAAATTAAGCCGTTTGAAATTGGCATTATTAACCGAAAAAACCTTAAAACAAGGGTTAGATTTGCTCGGCATTAAAACCGTCGAAAAAATGTAACTTCATTCTCTTTTAAATAAGGGGAGAAGGTTAAATTCAATGCGGTGCTGTTTCGACACCGCACTGAAACTTACGAAAATGAAACTTACGGAAATAAAGCTTATGGAAATCAAGACAAAAAAGGACGCTCAAATGAGCGTCCTTATTTTTTATCTAAACTTTAAAAATTAAAGTGCAGATTTTGCTTTTTCAACCAATGCAGCAAATGCGACTTTGTCGAATACTGCGATATCGGCAAGGATCTTACGGTCGATTTCAACAGATGCTTTTTTCAAACCGTTGATAAATCTGCTGTAAGATAAACCGTTTTGACGAGCCGCTGCGTTGATACGTGCAATCCATAATTGACGGAATTGACGTT
>NZ_DBHLAM010000031.1:0-12443 GCF_057314195.1 Rodentibacter sp.
GAGCTCAATATTTAAGTTAACTAACCTGTCCAACTTTTTGGGGGCAGATCAAAGTGCGGTCAAATCAAATTGACCGCATTTTTTTTAGCAAACGCCTTGTTTTTGCCGAACATTTTCCTCATATCTTTGTCAGACGAGACACTTTTTTGACACAAATTTACTTGGAGAGATTATGAAAAAAAGACATTTCGTATTAAGCGGTATCGTGTTAGGTTTAAGCGTTTTAAGCAGTTCTTTCAGCACGCAAGCAAGCTTGCCGAGTTTTATCAGCGAACAAAACAGCTTGGCGCCAATGTTGGAAAAAGTACAACCGGCGGTAGTGACAATTTCCGTGGAAGGCAAAGTCAAAAATACCGGACGCTCCGCCCTACCGGACGACATCCCGGAAGAATTTAAATTCTTCTTCGGCGATCAATTTGCCGATCAATTCGGTAGCCGTCGTGATGGCGGACGCAACTTTCGCGGCTTAGGTTCCGGTGTAATTATTGATGCGGATAAAGGTTACGTATTGACCAATAATCACGTGATTAACGAAGCGGATAAAATTAACGTTACATTACAAGACGGACGTGAATTTAAAGCGAAATTAGTGGGTAAAGACGAGCAATCGGACATTGCGCTGCTTCAAATTGAAAAACCGACCCATCTAACCGCCCTAAAATTTGCCGATTCCGATAAATTACGCGTGGGCGATTTTACCATCGCGATCGGCAATCCCTTTGGTTTAGGGCAAACCGTGACGTCGGGAATCATTTCCGCATTGGGACGTTCGACCGGTTCCGACAGCGGTGCCTACGAAAACTATATTCAAACCGATGCGGCGGTAAACCGCGGTAACTCCGGCGGCGCCTTAGTAAATTTAAACGGCGAATTGATCGGCATTAACACTGCAATTATCTCCCCGAGCGGCGGCAATGCGGGTATCGCCTTTGCGATTCCGAGCAACCAGGCAAATAACATCGTGCAACAAATTTTAGCATTTGGCGAAGTGCGCCGTGGCTTGCTTGGTATTAAAGGCGGCGAGCTCAATGCGGACCTCGCTAAAGCCTTCAATGTCAACGCGCAACAAGGCGCTTTTGTCAGCGAAGTGTTACCGGGTTCAGCGGCGGAAAAAGCCGGCATCAAAGCGGGCGATGTCATCACTGCAATGAACGGACAAAAAATTTCCAGCTTTGCGGAAATGCGTGCCAAAATCGCGACTACCGGCGCGGGCAAAGAAATTGAACTCACTTATCTACGCGACGGCAAATCGCAAGATGTAAACGTTACATTGCAAGCGGACGACGGCAAAACCGCGGGAGCAAGCAAAATTGAATTGCAAGCTTTAGACGGCGCAGAACTCAGCGACTATAACGGCAAAGGCGTGAAAGGCATTGAAATCGGCAAGGTACAACCGAATTCTTTGGCTGCCCAACGTGGTTTGAAAGCGGGCGATATTATCATCGGTGTAAATCGTCAAGCGGTGAAAAATACGCAAGATTTGCGCAAAGTGTTGGAAGATAAACCGTCCGCCGTTGCATTAAATATTTTGCGCGGCAACAGTAATTTCTATTTACTGGTTCAATGAGGTAGCCAAATAGCACCGCATTGAATTCAGTTAAATTCAGTCAATTTTAAAACTATTTTTAAACGGCATTTTAATGAAACTAAAATGCCGTTTTTTATGGGAAGAATTAGGGAAAATCATGCCGTTATGCTATAATCCGCGCAATTTTTTTGAGCGAAAAAGGAATATCAATGACGGATTCAATCCAATCATCCATTACCTCTGTCAATATTGAAGAAGAACTCAAATCTTCCTATCTCGACTACGCGATGTCGGTCATCGTTGGACGCGCTTTGCCCGATGTGCGTGACGGCTTAAAACCGGTGCACCGCCGCGTATTGTTTTCAATGGATCGCGAAGGCAATACAGCGAATAAAAAATATGTGAAATCGGCTCGTGTGGTGGGTGATGTAATCGGTAAATATCACCCGCACGGCGATTCTGCCGTGTACGACACCATCGTGCGTATGGCGCAACCGTTCTCTCTTCGTTATATGTTGGTTGATGGTCAGGGCAACTTCGGCTCGATCGACGGCGATGCGCCGGCGGCGATGCGTTATACCGAAGTGCGTATGCAAAAAATCACGCAAGCCTTATTAACGGATTTGGATAAAGAAACCGTAAATTTCTCGCCTAACTATGATGGCGAATTGATGATTCCGGACGTATTGCCGACCCGTATTCCGGCGCTTTTGGCGAACGGTTCTTCCGGTATTGCCGTGGGGATGGCAACCAATATCCCGCCGCACAATTTAAACGAAGTATTAAACGGCTGCTTAGCGTATATTGACAATAACGAGATCACGATTGATGAACTCATGCAACATATTCCGGGCCCGGACTTTCCAACCGCCGCGTTAATTAACGGTCGCAAAGGTATTGAGGAAGCTTACCGTACCGGTCGAGGTAAAGTTTATGTTCGTGCACGTGCAGCGGTCGAAACCAATGATAAAGGCCGCGAGCAAATCATCGTGTCTGAATTGCCGTACCAAGTCAACAAAGCGAAATTAGTAGAAAAAATTGCAGAATTAATTCGCGAGAAAAAAATCGAAGGCATCAGCAATATCACCGACCTTTCTAACAAAGAAGGGATCCGCATTGAAATCGATATCAAACGCGATGCAGTCGGCGAAGTGGTATTAAATCACCTTTACTCGCTTACCCAAATGCAAGTTACGTTCGGCATTAACATGGTGGCGTTGGATCACGGTCAGCCGCGTTTGTTCAACTTAAAAGAAATCATTGAAGCCTTCGTCTTGCATCGTCGCGAAGTGGTGACCCGTCGTTCGATCTTCGAACTTCGTAAAGCGCGCGAACGTACCCATATTTTAGAAGGTTTGGCGGTGGCACGTTCGAATATCGATGAAATGATTTCTATCATTCGTAATTCGAAAAATCGTGAAGAAGCGGCAAATGCCATTAGTTCACACTCTTGGGCGCTGCACAGCGACATTATCAATTTACTAGATATATCCGCAAAACCGGATGATTTAGAAGAAAATCTCGGTATTCAAGGCGAGCAATATTATTTGTCGCCGGCTCAAGTAAACGCAATTTTAGAGCTTCGCTTACACCGTTTAACTGGCATTGCTTTTGAAGAAGTCGTTGCAGAGTATCAAGAATTATTGGTAAAAATTGCCGATCTTCTACATATTTTAAGCAGCGCGGAACGCTTAATGGAAGTGATTCGCGAAGAATTAACAGAAGTGAAAAGTCAATTTGGTGACGAGCGCCGCACCGAAATTACCAGCGCTTCCGGCGATATTGATTTGGAAGATCTTATCGCGCAAGAAGACGTGGTAGTGACGCTTTCTCATGAAGGTTACGTGAAATATCAACCACTAACCGACTACGAGGCACAACGTCGCGGCGGTAAAGGAAAATCCGCAACGAAGATGAAAGAAGAAGATTTCATCGAAAAACTGCTTGTGGCAAATACCCACGATACGATTCTCTGCTTCTCTAGCCGCGGGCGTTTATACTGGTTGAAAGTGTATCAACTTCCACAAGCTAGTCGTGGCGCACGCGGTCGTCCGATTGTAAATATTTTGCCGTTACAAGAAAATGAACGGATTACCGCAATTCTGCCGGTTTCCGCATATGAAGAAGATAAATTCGTGGTGATGGCAACAGCCGGCGGTATTGTGAAGAAAATTGCCCTTACCGAATTCAGCCGCCCGCGTTCAAACGGCATTATTGCCCTTAACTTACGTGACGAAGACGAGCTTATCGGCGTGGATCTCACCGACGGCAGTAACGAAATTATGTTGTTCTCTGCGCAAGGTCGCGTGGTGCGTTTCGCAGAAAGCGCAGTACGTGCGATGGGACGTTTGGCAACAGGCGTGCGCGGCATTAAACTGGCACTTACCAATGAAATATCCGATGACGAAAGCACGATCGAAATTGAGGAGGTGTCCGATGATAATGCAGAAGAAACCCTTGATCTCAATATCGACAAAGTAGTTTCTTTGGTTATTCCGAAAAATGACGGCGCAATTTTAACCGCAACTCAAAATGGCTACGGCAAACGTACTCAATTAAGCGAATACCCAACCAAATCTCGCAACACTAAAGGGGTAATCTCGATCAAAGTCAGCGAGCGTAACGGTAAAGTAGTTGCTGCGACTCAAGTGGAAGAAACCGACCAAATTATGTTGATCACCGATGCGGGAACCTTGGTTCGTACGCGTGTGAGCGAAGTCGGCATTGTAGGCCGTAACACCCAAGGTGTGCGCCTGATTCGCACCGCAGACGACGAACACGTAGTTAGCCTTGAACGCGTTTGTGATGCCGATGAAGATGTATCGGAAGACGCAGATTCGGAAGAATAATCTGAAACTAAAAAGTGCGGGATTTTCCCGCACTTTTTGGTTTATTAAAATAGCACCGCATTGAAACCATATCCACAAGCGGCAAAATGATTCTGTTTTTCCATTAAACGAACAACATCCAAAGCGGTAAACAAGAGGCGATAAAAAGCAAAATAAACAAGCTGTTGGTGCTTAACGTCCATTTTTGCAAGCTATGAATTACCAGAATAGCCGCAATAGCAAAATGGCAGACAAAATAAATGGCATACGCAAAAACACCTTCCGCGCTCGGTTCATTTTCGCCGCCGAGCAGTATGAGGATGAAAATTAGCACCGCATTGAAAGCAAGCAGGAGAACCATCGTAGGCGGCAATAAGGCGATAAAACCTTGCAAACGATTACGCGCAATGACTAAAGTTAAATTCGCCAGTACCACGCCGGCGAGCATTGGTGCAAGCGGGTTATATTCGATGAAGGCGCCCGATGGCAATATCCCGAACAACATCAAATAACTTAACAAACCAAAGCCCGCCACCAACGCTGCCATGCGTAAAAAGCCGTTACGCAAATTATGCGTTTTTGGTTGTTTGTAAATAAAATAAACAACGGATAAACCACATAAACTCATCAGATTCGTCAGCGTATAGTGGTAAGCCGGTAACAAACTGATCACCAACCAAACCACCCAGTAAAGCGCAAAAACCAAATTTACTTTAACCAACCGAGCGCATTGCCCCGGACAAATTTCGCCTTTATAAAAAACCAACAAAGAAAGCAATTGCGCCGTTAACACGCCCACCGCCAAATGTGGAATGGCTTGTGGCTGTAATTGTAAGGAAAACATAAAAAGATCCACCGCCAGCACCATACCGATGGACAGTACAGCAAGCAATGCCGCGCGAAAAGTTGAAGATTGTTCCGACATAACCTAAACCTATGCAAAAATAATGCGCCATTATGCTAAAAATCAGCCTTGTTTTAAAGTAGAATGAGCCCGCTTTTAATCGCACCTTTGCACGTTTAGCAAGGCCTCACAAGGAACATTAAATGTTACTCAGCGTTTTATACATTATCGGTATCACCGCCGAAGGAATGACGGGCGCTTTAGCCGCCGGTAGAGAAAAAATGGATATTTTCGGCGTAATTATCATTGCTTCGGTAACCGCCATCGGTGGCGGCTCGGTGCGCGATGTGTTACTTGGGCACTACCCGCTTGGCTGGGTGAAACATCCCGAATATTTTTTAATGGTGGCGACCGCAGCCGTCGTTACTGTATATGTGGCGCCGTTTATTAATCACTTTATGCGCTATTTTCGCACCATTTTCTTAGTGTTGGACGCCATGGGTTTGGTGGTATATTCCATCATCGGTGCACAAATCGCCATGGATATGGGATACAGCTTAACAATCGTCTGTATCGCCGGCTGTATCACCGGAGCTTTCGGTGGTGTATTACGCGATTTGCTTTGCAACCGTATTCCTCTCGTATTCCAAAAAGAACTCTACGCCAGCGTTGCCTTGTTCGCCACACTCATTTATTACACTTTCAGTATGCTGCAAATGGAACACAATCTCGCTGTACTCCTCACCTTAATAAGCAGCTTTACCTTACGCATTTTGGCGATTCGTTTCGAATGGGGCTTACCGGTGTTTAACTATCAAGATCTCACGCCACAAGAACAAGATAAATTACCTAAAAAAAAGAAATAGCGGTAATGACACAAAACCGAAATTACGGCCTACCGCGCAGCTGTAAAATTTATCTAAAGCTTAAGTCGTTTTATTTTTCTTTATTCGAAACAGCACCGCATTCAAAGCCGTTCCAATGCGGTGCTGTTGAGCGATCTCAGCGTATTGGAAATAACAAGATCGATTTGATGAAAAAATCCTGCGTTCAATCGGACATAAAAAACCGCACTTCAGTATCCTAAAGTGCGGTTGTTTTTAGCGCGCTTTACAACGCTTTTAAAATATCCTCTACCCGTTCTTTCGCATCACCAAAAAGCATTTGCGTGTTTTCTTTGAAGAACAACGGATTTTGTACGCCGGCATAGCCCACCGCCATCGAACGCTTGAAGACGATTACATTTTGAGCTTTCCAGACTTCCAATACCGGCATACCGGCGATTGGGCTGTTCGGATCTTCCATCGCCGCCGGGTTTACCGTGTCGTTGGCGCCAATAACCAATACCACATCGGTATCGGCGAAATCGTCATTGATTTCGTCCATTTCAAGCACCACGTCGTAAGGCACTTTCGCTTCTGCTAACAGTACGTTCATATGGCCCGGTAAACGGCCCGCAACCGGGTGAATACCGAAGCGTACATTCACGCCGCGTTCGCGCAGTTTCGCCGTTAAATCGGCAACCGGATATTGCGCTTGCGCGACCGCCATACCGTATCCCGGCGTGATAATGACAGAATTGGCATTTTTCAACAATTCCGCCACCTCTTCTGCCGTAGTTTCGCGATGCTCGCCTTGTTCTTCATCGGAAGATACTTGAACATCGTTACCAAAACCACCGGCGATGACGCTGATAAATGAACGGTTCATGGCTTTACACATAATGTAAGAAAGAATCGCACCGGAAGAACCTACCAGCGCACCGGTCACGATAAGCAGGTCGTTGTTCAACATAAAACCCGCCGCAGCCGCCGCCCAACCGGAATATGAGTTAAGCATTGACACCACCACCGGCATATCCGCACCGCCGATAGATGCTACTAAATGCCAACCGAATGCAAGGGCAATCGCCGTCATTAGTAATACCGGGAAAATATTATCCGGATTGTTTAAGAACGCCACCATCAATAAAGCAGAAACCACTAATGCCGCTAAATTGAGTTTATGACGATGTGGCAACATGAGCGCTTTTGAATTGATTTTGCCACTAAGTTTACCGAACGCGACTACGGAACCGGTAAAGGTGACCGCACCGATAAAGATACCGAGGAACACTTCTACATTGTGGATGTTACTCAACACCGCTTGTTCGGCGACAAACGCCGCTTGCGCCACCGCATCCAACCCTTCCGGCAGCACCGCATTGTGATGTAAACCGTAGCTGTTAAAACCCACCAGCACCGCAGCCAAGCCAACGAAACTGTGAAGAATCGCCACTAGTTCCGGCATTTCGGTCATTTCAACTTTTAATGCGCGTTGTACGCCGATTGCCCCACCGATAATCATTGCGATGATGATCCAAAATGTACCTTCTGAATGCGGCCCGAAAATGGTGGCGATAAGGGCGATTGTCATCCCGACAATCCCGAACCAGCAACCCGCTTTGGCGGTTTCATGTTTAGAAAGACCGGCCAAACTCATAATGAAAAGTAATGCTGCTAAAATATATGCAGCCTGTACTAAACCTTCAGACATTGTGCGCTCCTTAACCTTTTCTAAACATTGCTAACATACGTTGTGTCACGCGGAAACCACCAAAAATATTGATGCTTGCCACCAAAATTGCCACAAAGGCAAGGGCGCTAATAAAGAAGTTGCCTTGACCGATTTGTAACAACGCCCCCACAATAATAATGCCGGAAATCGCATTGGTCACCGCCATTAATGGGGTGTGAAGTGCATGGCTGACGTTCCAAACTACGTAATACCCCACCACACAAGCCAATACGAATACGGTAAAGTGCGATAAGAACGCAGCCGGTGCCACAGAAGCTAACCAAAGGAACAATGCGCCTACCCCTGCCATCACGCCGTATTTCACGCGCGGATCAGCCGGTTTGGCTTCTTTTTTCTCGGCTGCCGGCGCCGCTTTTGCTTCTTGTTTTGGTTGAGCAGACACTTGAATTTGTGCCGGCGGAATTTCTTCCCCGTCACGAACCACAGTGACACCGCGCAATACTACGTCGTCAAAATCAATATTGATGTTGCCATCTTTCTCTTTACACAACAATTTCAATAAATTCACTAAGTTTGTGCCGTAAAGTTGGGAAGATTGAGTTGGCAAACGGCTTGGGAAATCGGTGTAACCGATAATTTTCACTTGGTTTTCCGTGGTCACCACTTTACCGGCTTCGGTATATTCGCAGTTACCACCCGTTGCCGCCGCTAAATCCACAATCACCGAACCCGGTTTCATGGAATCCACCATTTCTTTGGTAATTAAACGTGGCGCCGGTTTACCCGGAATGGCTGCAGTGGTAATGATAATATCCACTTCCTTGGCTTGTTCTGCGTAAAGCGCCATCGCACGGCGGTTGAATTCTTCCGACATCACTTTTGCATAACCATCACCGCTGCCGCCTTCTTCTTTGAAATCAATTTCTAAGAAGCTTGCGCCCATACTTTGTACTTGTTCTTTCACTTCAGGACGAGAGTCAAAGGCACGCACAATCGCACCAAGACTGTTTGCCGCACCGATTGCCGCCAAGCCCGCCACGCCTGCACCAATCACCAACACTTTAGCCGGCGGGACTTTACCTGCCGCGGTAATTTGACCGGTGAAGAAACTGCCAAACTCGTGGGCGGCTTCAATCACCGCACGATAACCGGAAATATTCGCCATAGAGGAAAGGGCATCCAAAGCTTGCGCGCGTGAAATCCGCGGCACTGCATCCATCGCAAGTACATTGATTTTCTTCGCGGTCAGTTTTTTCATGAGCTCCGGATTTTGCATACGCCAAATGAAGCTCACAAGCGTCGCGCCCTCTTTCATTTGGGCGATTTCTTCATCCGTTGGCGGATTCACCTTAAAGATAATATCCGATTGCCAAATTTCAGCTGCCGTGCCAATTTTCGCGCCCGCGTCTAAAAATGCTTGATCCTCAAAACTCGCTTTAAAACCTGCATCGTGTTCCACGATCACGTCAAAGCCCAATTTCAAGATCTGCTGAACCGTTTTCGGCGTCGCCGCCACACGGCTTTCATTATCAAGCAGCTCTCTTGGTACACCAATTAACATACTGTTTCCCTCTGTTTGATGATTGGGTTGATGATTGCGAAATGGGCTGCCCCATTTTCCTGTAAATGACAAACGTCAAGCGGCATTCACTCTATCACTGTTCCCTTTAAAAGAGGTAGGCTTTTTTAACTGGTTTTACAAGATATTGCGATAGGTTGCATAAAAATGAAGGAAAATGCGGCAAACAACATTGTCCCGGGCCAATCTATTCGTCCCAATGCGGTGCTATTTCAAGAGTTCAATGCGGTGCTAATTTGGAGTGAATTTATGGCCAAAAAAACCAAATTTTTGACCGCACTTTGCTTGATGGGTATTGGTGCTGCGGCTTTGTGGGGGACGCAATTCGCCAAAAATACGCGGTCAACGATCGTGAGCCGGTAATGATTCACCCGGAAGATGCCGCAGCGCGTGGCATTAAAGACGGCGACATCGTGCGCATTCACAGCAAACGCGGACAAGTGCTTGCCGGTGCCGTGGTGACGGAAAACATCATCAAAGGCACGGTGGCGCTTCACGAAGGCGCGTGGTATGACCCGATGGATTTAGGCGAAAGCGAAAAACCATTGTGCAAAAACGGCTGCCCGAACGTGCTTACCCGCGACGAAGGCACGTCCAAACTGGCACAAGGTAACTCGCCAAATACTTGTATCGTACAAGTAGAAAAATTCGTTGGCCAAGCGCCTGAAGTCACTGTGTTTAAACAACCGAAACACGCAGCGTAAAAAATGCCATAAAAAAAATATCGCACTTTGAGAGATCAAAGTGCGATATTTTTTTTAATGTGTTTTTACTTTTCACTAGCATCACCAGTCAACCGTGCAATTTCCTGTTTTAGTGCATAAGGCATATGCCGTGGCCCGCGTACGGCAGTGACACCGCATTGAGCCATTTTCGCGCGTGGAATGAGATTTTTATCATATTCTTTCAAGCAACGAATTTTCATCACCCGCTTCACCTGTAAATCATCCGTGCGTTTTTGCCGATACGGAATGTTTACCTCCAACACCAAGCATTTATAGCGAATAGCCCCCGTAGGTTCAGTGACGTACATATACACAATGTCATCCACGGCAATATTGTTGCTCTGCTTCCAATAAATTTCACCACCTTCGCGCAAGTCTTTCTCCACATCGTAATATTTCGGGTTAGCCGGCACGATCCATTCCGTATAACGGACGATCCCAAGTTGCTTTTTCACTTGTCGGGTAGCGGTGAGATCAAAACTGGCATTTAATAAAAACAGTATGCTGTCGTTGTCTACAGAGCCATCTAACAACACCGTCAGCCAATGATTTTTATTCATGTGGTACGCCGGTAAAAAACCGTCTTGCGGTAAAAATAAACTGAGCATTTCAGGGGAACATTTCACATTCATCACCGGCATTTTTCCTGTACCGCTCAGCCCTAATGAGGCTTTTTCCACATTCATCAGAATGGCATACCATTTACGGTTATCCTGATGGCGTAACACGGCATAATCCGGGTAGGACTTCCAAAGATATTCGGGCTGAGTGCCGTATTGTTTCAAGACATAATCGAATACCTGTTTAGCTAAATCTTGTTTTGCCATGTTAACCTCCTGTTTATTACAGTGGTTTTATTCTACGCTGAAAATGAGGCGATGTTCGATAAAAATGCCGATAAAGCCGCCCTGCCAAAATAGCACCGCATTGAAGCCGCTTTATCTGCGCCCCCAATGCGGTGCTATTTGGAGACTTCAATGCGGTGCTGTTTGGAGACTTCAATGCGGTGCTATTTCAGTAGTTCAATGCGCACCTGTTTTCCTTCTTTCCATCATCCCACAAAAAATGGCGGATAAAATCCGCCATTTCTTAAAAATCACCAATAAACTATTTTGCTAAACATTGCGCATAGCTTTCCGCCGTCGCCTGCAAGAAATTCGCATAAGATCCCGCACCTAGCGCCACGCTATCACCAATCGGATCAAGTTTTCCGACATTCACTTTGGTGCTTTGCGCAAGAGATTCAATCACTTTCGGCGTAAATTGCGGTTCGGCGAAAAGGCAGTTTACGCGATGCTCCTCGATTTCCTCTTTAATGTGCGCAATAGTTTTCGCGCCAGGGGCGACAAGCGGGTTAATGGTGAAATAGCCGCTTTGTTTTAAGCCGTAGGCATCATTGAAATAACTGTAGGCATCATGAAAAACAAAAAAGCCTTTATCGGCAAACGGTGCAAGTTGCGCTTTGATTTTATCGCTTTGTTCTGCCAATGTACGGTTAAAATTCGCTAAATTTTGTGCGATGAGCGCTTTTTTATCGGGGAACTGCTCGGTTAATTTATCCGCGACTTTTTGCGCCACAATTTGGCTAATTGCCGGCGAATACCACACATGCCAATTGGTAGTTAACCCTTCATCACCGTGATCATGATGATGTTCATGCTCGTGTTTATGTTCATGCTTATGTTCGTGCTTATGAGCATGCTCGCCTTCTTCATGAAAATGTTCGTGGTGGGCTTTCGTTAATAATGGTTCCACATCCGCCAAATCAGCAATAGTAATCACTTTTTTGCGATCTATTTGGCTCACCGGTTTATCCAAGAACGAATCAATATCTTCGCCCACCCAAAGTACCAGATCAGCCGCTTTCACTTTTTGAATATCGGACAATTTCAAGCTGTAATCATGCGGCGATGCACCGGCCGGAACTAAAACTTGGGTGTCGGTTACACCGTCGGCGATGGAAGAGGCAATAAAGCCAAGAGGCTTGACGGAAGCCAATACTTCGGCATTTGCCAACATCGGCAAAGCCAAAAGTGCAGTAGAAATTGCACTGATTTTTAATGCTGTTTTCATTTTGTATCCTAACTTTAGTTGTGAATGATTCTCAAATCGGCGTAAAAGACTACGCTTTTTTAACTAAATTGCAATGATTTTATGGAAAGATTTGATGAGACTTTTTCATTAAAAAACGAATTAAATTTCATAAAAAAGAAAATTTGCCGATCTGTTTCCAATAGAGCTGGAGAAAAATATTGCCCAAAACACTATTCGTGGACGTATTTCAAGAATTCGTTTATTATTGAACTTAAGATAAGAATAACTTTTGAGAGGAAAGAATTATAGGCCGCTATTTTTAATTTTGTGGCTATTAAATGGTGCCCGAAGCCAGACTTGAACTGGCACGCCTCGAAAGGCGAGGGAT
>NZ_DBHLAM010000031.1:12580-28363 GCF_057314195.1 Rodentibacter sp.
TCGCGACCCCGACCTTGGCAAGGTCGTGCTCTACCAACTGAGCTATTCCCGCATGTACCTTTTTGGTGGTGCGCATTTTACGGAAATTTGAAAATCTGTCAATCGCCGATTTGAAAATTATTTTTAAGCGTTTAAAAAAACTGCATTTTGTTTAAATTATTAACAGCAAATAACGAAGTGGCTAATTTTCCCGCTATTTTTTAATTTCTTCTTTTATCACTTTGGCCTTTGTGCCAAAATGCCAGCTGTATTTTTTCCACAAAAGCATGCTTACTTTTCAGTTATTTTCAGAGGGCATTATGACAACACCACGATACGCTATCGATACTCTACTCGCACAGGCCGGTAACCGCAGTGACCAGCATACCGGCGCGGTTTCAACCCCAATTTATCTTTCCACTGCCTACGGCCACCGCGGCATCGGCGAAAGCACCGGTTTTGACTACACACGCACCAAAAACCCGACGCGCAGCGTATTGGAAGACACAATCGCGCAATTAGAAAACGGCGATCGCGGTTTCGCCTTTTCTTCCGGTATGGCCGCGATCCAAGTTTTAATGACATTATTCAGCGCACCGGACGAATGGATCGTTTCCAGTGATGTATATGGTGGCACTTATCGTTTACTTGATTTCTCTTATAAAAATAATAACAGCGTAAAACCGGTTTATGTGAACACCGCATCGACGGCTGAAATTGAAGCGGCAATCACGCAAAATACCAAAGCGATTTTCATCGAAACCCCCTCTAACCCATTAATGGAAGAATGCGACGTAGCAGAAATCGCCAAACTCGCGAAAAAACACCACCTGTTGTTAATCGTCGATAATACGTTCCTTACGCCCGTACTTTCCCGTCCATTAGATTTAGGTGCAGATATCGTAATCCATAGCGGCACTAAATATATCGCCGGCCATAACGATGCGTTGGTCGGTTTAATTGTGGCTAAGGGACAAGAACTGTGCGAACGCATTGCCTATATTCAAAACGGTGCGGGTGCGGTGCTCTCTCCATTTGATTCTTGGCTTACCATACGCGGAATGAAAACCCTTTCGTTACGTATGCAACGCCATCAAGATAATGCTCGGGAAATTGCCGAATTTTTAAAAACGCAACCGCAAGTGGATTCCGTACTTTACCCAAATAAAGGTGGAATGCTTTCTTTCCGTTTGAAAAATGAAAATTGGGTGAATACCTTTCTAAAATCCATCAAACTGATTACTTTCGCGGAAAGTCTCGGCGGAACCGAAAGTTTCATTACATATCCAGCGACTCAAACCCACATGGATATTCCGGAAAACGAGCGCATAGCACGCGGTATTACCAATACTTTGCTACGTTTTTCGGTGGGTATCGAAAACGCGGAAGACATTAAAGCGGACTTACTACAGGCTTTTACTCACTTGAAATAGTCTCGGAGGCGATATGAAAATTGCGGTTTACAGCACAAAAAGTTACGACCGTAAATATTTTGAATTAATCAACGCAAAATACGGTTTCGAGCTTGAATTTTTCGATTTTATGTTGAACGAAAGTACCGCGCGTTTGGCGGAACATTGCGAAGTAGTGTGCATTTTCGTGAATGACGATGGCAGCCGAAAAGTATTGGAAAAACTGGCTGCTCTCGGCGTAAAAATTATCGCCTTACGCTGCGCCGGTTTTAACAACGTCGATTTAAAAGCGGCGCAGGATCTCGGTATTCAAGTGGTACGTGTCCCCGCTTATTCGCCGGAAGCGGTAGCAGAACATACAGTCGGTTTAATGATGACGTTAAACCGCCGTATTCACCGCGCCTATCAACGTACCCGCGAAGCCAATTTCTCTCTTGAAGGGCTAATCGGTTTCAATATGCACGGCCGCACCGTGGGGGTAATTGGAACAGGCAAAATTGGCATTACGGTAATGCGAATTTTGAAGGGATTTGGCATGCATATTTTGGCTTATGATCCATTCAAAAATCCGCAAGCGGAAGAGCTTGGCGCCAATTATGTAGAATTGGACGAGCTTTATGCCAAATCGCACGTGATCACGTTGCACTGTCCCGCCACACCAGAAAACTATCATTTGTTGAACCGTGAAGCTTTCGCCAAAATGCGCGACGGCGTAATGATCATTAACACCAGCCGTGGATCATTAATTGATACACCGGCTGCTATCGATGCCTTAAAACAACGCAAAATCGGCGCACTCGGCATGGACGTTTATGAAAACGAACGGGATTTATTCTTCGAAGACAAATCAAACGAAGTGATTCAAGATGACGTATTCCGTCGTTTGTCTTCATGCCATAACGTGTTATTAACCGGTCACCAAGCCTTTTTAACGGAGGAAGCCCTGACCAGCATCGCCGATGTTACACTTTCCAACATTTATAAACTCAAATCCGGCAAACCTTGCGAAAATGTCGTTTTAGCCTCTTAGTTTTAAGCGATTAAATTAATAACTGTACTTTAAAAAAGCGCGTGCTATTCTGAGCACGCTTACAATTCAGCAAATTGCCCAAATAGGGTGCAATATTTACTAACAAAGGAAATAAAAAATGAGCCAAGTACTACATACCACAGACGCAACCTTTGAAGCGGACGTATTAAAATCCGATCTTCCGGTATTAGTTGATTTCTGGGCGCCATGGTGCGGCCCTTGCAAAATGATTGCGCCGGTCTTAGACGAGCTTGCTCCAGCATTTGACGGCAAAGCGAAAATCGTGAAAATTAACGTGGATGAAAACCAAGGCGTGGCCGCACAGTACGGCGTGCGTAGCATTCCGACGTTACTTTTAGTGAAAAACGGCCAAGTAGTGGGAACACAAGTAGGCGCGTTACCAAAAGGTCAATTAGCCGCTTTCATTAATCAACATCTTTAATGTTATCCTAAAAAAACCTCTTATCTTAATAAGAGGTTTTTTCTTTCTCGGATCGTCTGATTTCTTCCACCGAAAGGACTTTCAATGCGGTGCTAATAAGCGACCTCGCTGCCGCCAAGGAAAATAAATCAAAACGGTGAATATCAAAGCTTCAATGCGGTGCTATTCGACGACCTCATTAAAGCATTTATTTTCGTCTTTTCTAACGTTTAATCGTTTTTCGATTTTCTTCCGTTTCCGGTTCAAGATCGAGTTTTGCCATTAACAGCTGATCACCATCTTCTTCCGGATTGCCTGTGACGAGTAGTTTGTCACCATAGAAAATAGAATTCGCCCCTGCCATAAAGCACATTGCCTGCATTTCTTCACTCATACCTTGGCGACCGGCAGACAAGCGTACATAACTTTTCGGCATGGTGATACGTGCCACAGCGATAGTGCGTACGAATTCCGTCCAATCTAATTCCGCCGCGTCAGCCAACGGCGTACCTTCAATTTTGACTAATTGGTTAATCGGCACGGATTCCGGTTGCGGATCCAAATTAGCGAGACTAGCAATCAGCCCGGCACGTTCTTTGCGGGTTTCATTCATGCCCACAATTCCACCGCAACAGACTTTCAAGCCCGCTTTGCGCACTTTACCGAGCGTGCTGATGCGGTCGTCGAAACGGCGTGTGCCGATGACTTCGTCGTAATGTTCCGGTGCAGTGTCGATGTTATGGTTGTAATAATCCAAACCGGCATCTTTTAATTCTTCCGCCATGCCGTCTTGCAATAAACCAAAAGTGCCACAAGTTTCCATACCAAGATCTTTCACCGCTTTAATGATTTCCGTCACTTTGGCGATGTCTTTTGGCTTCGGTCCGCGCCACGCTGCCCCCATGCAAAAGCGCCCCGCGCCACGCTCTTTAGCGATTTTTGCTTTGGCGACAATTTCCTCCACATCCAATAATTGCTGATTTTGTACGCCTGTTTGATAACGCGCCGACTGTGGGCAATAGCCGCAATCCTCCGGACAACCGCCGGTTTTAATCGACATCAGCGTAGAAAGTTGAATCGCTTGCGGATTAAAATATTCGCGGTGAACTTGCGCCGCGCGATAGATAAGCTCCAAAAATGGCGTTTCAAACAATGCTTCAATTTTGCAAACCGACCAATATTCGATGGAAGGATGTGGCGTAATGCTGTTTAGCTGTAAAGGTTGTGCGATAGTCATAATTATTCCTATAAATTTTGTCCTTGATGAATCCGAATAATGCGATCAATATGCCCTTCAAGTTCCTGCGGCTGATGAGTAACAAGCAGTAAGGTTAACATTTTTTCAACACATAACTGGTCGATCAACTGCAACATTTCGGCACGTAATTGCGGATGGAGCGCGGAAAAAGGTTCGTCAAGCAATAAAATGGGCTTATCGCGCAACAAACAACGCGCCAATGCAACCCGTTGTTTTTGCCCGCCGGAAAGAACGCCCGGTTTTTGGGCTAAAAAATCTTGTAAATTGACTGCTTCCGCTGCCTGTTCTATCTGACTTTTTTCCTGTGCGTTCAATGATAAATTCGGTTTTAACCCCAACGCGATATTTTGCATCACGGTTAAATGCGTAAACAAATTATTTTCTTGAAATAACATCGAAACCGGCCGTTCATAAGGCGCACTACGAGTGTGATTTTCACTGTTGAGCCAAATTTCGCCTGCATCAGCATAGGTAAAACCGGCGATAAGATTTAATAAGGTGCTTTTTCCGGCTCCGCTTTCGCCGATAACGGCAACTTTTTCTTGAGCATATACGTGCAAATCAAAGCACATTGGCATTTTTTGATAAGCGAAACGCAGCTGTTTTAACTTAATCATAACGTCCTTTATAGCGTTCGATAAACATAAATAACCCGACACATAAACTTAATAAAATCAATGCGGTAATTGCGGCTTCTTGACTGCGATATTGGCCGATTTGTTGATAAAGCAAATGAGGCAGGGAAGTAAAATCCGGACTACCGAACAATGCGATCGCGGTAAAATCGCCCAACGAAAGCGTGCTCGCTAGTGCCAGAGCATAATTTAGCGGCGCTTTTAATAACGGATATTCAATTAATTTAAAGCGTTGCCAGCCTTTTAAATTAAGCGACAAACATAATTTTTCATAATATTGCATCGCTTGTGTCATCGGCGCATTCAAAATTCGGATCACAAAGGGCATTGCGGTTAAGGCGTTACAAATCACCACAACCAAAAATAAATGAATATTGGTGAAATCGATTCCCTGTAAAAGCAAAAATAATCCTACAGCTAAAATGAGAGTCGGAACAGCTAAAATCGTCATTCCGCCACTTTGAATTAAGCTAGCAAGAATGGGGAAATGCAGCCATTGCAACTGACGAGATAACAGCAACAGGGCAAAAGAAAACAACACAGCCAGTGCGCCCGAACTCGGTGCTATGGCAAGAGAATAACCCAAAGCTTTCCATAGTTGCGGATCTTGCAAAAAACTCGACCAATGTGGCGCACTCAATCCTTCAATTACAATATGCAGTAGTGGCGTGAAAATAAAACAACAGCCGATGAACACAATAATGACATTCAAATTTAGCACCGCATTGGAAGAGTTAAAGTGCCGGGTGTAATGCTGTGAGGGCATTGTTTCCGGCGGTTCAGCGAAAAATTGCGACAAACCGAACAATACAACGCAGAAGGCAAATTGAATCAGTGCGAAAGCTGCCGCTTTCGGAAAATCAAATTCAAAGAGAATCGCTTGATAAATCGCCACTTCCAATGTGCTGTTTTGCGGCCCACCACCAAGAGAAAGTACAATGGTAAAGCTGGTGAAACACAGCATAAAAATCAATGTAAAAGCCGGAATAAGCTGATTTTTCAAATATGGCCATTCAATTAAACGGAAAAATTGCCAACCGCGGATATTTAACTGTGCCGCCAATTGGTGTTGTTCGAAAGGAATGGCTTGCAACGCTTGTTCAGTCATTCTGGCAGCAAGAGGAATATTAAAGAAAAGATGAGCGAGTAAAATTCCGCTCAAACCATAAATCGATGGTTTCCAGTCAATTCCACAAAATTGAACAAACCGGCTTAACCAACCGGAGGAACCATAAATGCCGAGCAAACCGAAAATGGTTAATAATGCCGGCAAAACAAAAGTTAGCGAAAGAAGTTGCCGGATCAGCGCTTTTGCGGGAAAAGAGTGGTAAAAAAATGCGCGACCGAATAGCACACCAATTGATACGGAAAGCAGTGCAGACAAAAAAGCCTGTAGGAAACTGAACGCAATAATTTGATGCAAATAATCGTCTTGTTTGAAAGCCGTCCATGAATAACTGCCGCCTACGGAAAACACCGCCGACAAAGACGAAACATAAAGAAAGAGAATGAAAAAAATAACCGCACTTCCACCAAGATAATGGCGCGGACGGAAATGCGGATGAGAAAGCAACAGCATCATCAATTAGTTGGCAAGGGCTTTTTGCCACTCATTAATCCAAGTTTTGAGCTGTTCGCCGCTTACTTTTGAAGTATCTAACACCGGCGTATTTAGAGTTTGACGTTTCAACGCATCGATATGACTTTCAATCGGCGTATCAATCACCGGCAACATTACGTTATTTTTCGCGATATCTGCTTGGGCTTGTGGCGAAAGCAAATAGTCAAGAAAATAATCAGCGCAAACATTATTACGATTAGCAACTTTCGCCGCCACTTCGATTTGTAATACACCACCTTCGGTAAAATCCGTTGCCGCATAATTTTCTTTTTGTTCGGCCAAAAGATGATAAAGCGGCGAAGTATTGGTGCTCAATACCAAATCAGCCTCGCCTTTCAAAAAGGCGCCGTAGGCTTCTGTCCAACCTTTTGTGACGGTGACCGTATGTTCGGATAAGTTTTTCCAGATATTTTGCGCTTCCGCTTGCGGGTAAAGCGCATTCACCCAAAGCAATAAACCGCGCCCAATACTGCTGGTGCGTGGATCTTGATAAAGTACTTTTAAATCTTTGCGTTCCACTAGTTCTTTTAAGCTTTTTGGTGGATTAGCAAGTTTATTTTTATCGTAAATAAACGCGTATTCAGCGAAATCAAAAGGTAGGAAAATACGGTCTTCCCATTTTAACGGCAGGACCAACTTGGACAAATCCGCTTCATTGGGTTCAAATATCGCCAATTTTTTCGCTTCATCGATTTGATGGTGATCTAAACCCAACACTAAATCAGCTTTAATTTTTTTGCCTTCTAGACGCACACGGTTAAAAAGCGTGCCGTTGTTATCGAACGCGACGTAAGTTAGCTGACATTGAGGGAATTGTTGCTCAAACCCGGCTTTGACTTTTGGACCAGCACTCCAATCGGCACTGAAAGAATCATAAGTATAAACGGTGAGCGGTTTAGGAACGGCTTGCACAAATACGCTTGTAGCCAAAAGTATGAAGAGTATCGGAAACGTTTTTTTCATTGTACTGTCCTTACAAAATGCGAAACAGCTTAATGAAAAGAATTAGTTTCCTACGCCAGCATTATCTGTTTCAGGTTCACGGGTATTTCTCAGCCAATCGTAACGGTATTGGCACCCCGACTAATGGGCCGAAAGTTTATAAAAACTGACTCAAATATACAAGCACTTTTGTGTGAAACCGTTCGTCTGCTCACGAATTTTGGGTAAAACAAAACCCGCTTTGAGCGGGTTTTATTTGATAAATTAAGCTTGGTGTTTTGCTGCCGTTTCGCTTAATAAAGTTTGTAATTCGCCAGCTTGATACATTTCTAAAATAATATCGCAACCACCAATTAATTCCCCATCAACCCATAATTGGGGAAAAGTTGGCCAATTTGCGTAGGCGGGCAATTCCGCACGAATGTCAGGATGCTGAAGAATATCCACATAACCAAAAGGTACTTTGCAGTTCATTAGAGCTTCGACCGCACGCGCAGAAAACCCGCAAGAAGGCAATTTCGGCGATCCTTTCATATAAATTAAAATCGGATTTTCGCTAATTTGTTTTTTAATTTTATCTAAAGTTTCCATAATGTTTCCCATGAATAAAACATGGTGCGCATTGTAGCACAAGTAATAAACAGAGCAAGATAAAGCCAGAGTAATAATGTCAGATTTATATTTTCCGTCACGGTATAGAAATGTAAATAAACTTCCAATGCGGTGCTGATTTAGAGCGCTAAAGCTTCCTTTTTAAATATACCGTAAAAGACAAAAAAAAAGACCTAAACCAAAGTTTAGGTCTTTCTCCATTTAATCCGCTAAAGGAAACTAAATTAAACTATTATTTAGTACCATTAACTGCGATTTCAACACGACGATCCGGTGCTAAACAAGCGATAAGCGCTTTACGACCTTTAACCGCGTCACAAGTTGCACCAGTAACTGGGTTCGCTTTACCGTAACCAGTTGCAGAGATATTTTGCGCAGCCACACCTTTAGATACTAAGTAGTTAGCTACGGTATCTGCACGACGTTGTGAAAGTTTTAAGTTAGATGCATCAGAACCGATACGGTCAGTGTAACCAGCCACAGCAACTTTAGAGTTGTTGATTTGTGCGATTTCACCGTAAATACCATCTAAAGTAGTTTTAGCTTCTGGTTTTAAGTTTGCTTTACCGAAAGCAAAAGTTACGTCAGAGTTTAAGTTGAAAGTTTTACTTACAACTTCAGGTGCAACAACTGGCGCAGCACCTTGACCGAAACGGTAAGATAAACCAGCGTTGATAGAACCGATCCATGGGTTATAATCTACAGAGCTATCAGCAGTGTCTTGAGTGCGTAATTTACCTACACGAGTTAACCATTGATATTCAACACGCAATGCTAACTCTGGTAATGAAGGCAATGCGTATTCGAAACCAGCCGCGAATAAACCGGAAGTACGTAAACTATGACGACCTTCGGCATGATCACGATTACCGTTGTCATAAAATTTGTAGTCAGAGCGAACTAATGCAACACCGGCTTTACCGTAAAAATCCAAACCATCTAAGCTAGAAACTAAACCACCAAGGTTGTAGCTACCTTTTAAGCTTAAGTGAGCACCATGGTTAGTATGTTTAAATGAAGTTAAATTATTACGAGTATATTTAACACGACCAAAGTCATCGTAACCTAATTCAGTCGCTAAACCGAAGTTATCACGATTTAAAATTTGGTAACCGCCGAATACACCGTAAGTGAATGAGTTACGGTGATAACCTGTACCAAAATCTAGGCTATTTGCGTTATAATCATCGGTATTTGATTTGATACCATCGTGGAAAGAAGCTTGACCAGCTTTAAAACCCGCATAGAAAGTATTTTCTTGCGGAGCTGCTTGAGCTACAGAAGCTGCGGCTAAACCGGCAACTACTAATGCGATTGCAGTTTTTTTCATTTTGATGTCCTCTATTTAGTTAGTCATCGATTGGTAAGTAAGAAAAGTTTCCTCGTTTATTGTGAACTTTTTCATAAAGTTACGCACTAAACGTTTGCTTAACTAGGGTTTTGAATTTGCCCTATTCATCCTTTTGACAAATTCAATTCCTTTGTATCGCCAAAGGAACGTTCAAAAGTACCGTCATTATGCTACAAAAATCCCAAAGGTCAAAGTTTTTTTGCCTCCTCTGGCTATTTTATAATCAAATAATACATAATATAAACGATTATTCAGTATTTTTTCACACATTTACTTTGATTCTTTTTTCTTAAAATCGACATTGTCCGTCGCTTCATATATCATTTTTTCTCATTATTTCTACTAAATTCTTGTGAGTAATATCATGCTACCCCGTCTTTCCAACGTTCCGCAATCGGACGCAACCGTTCAACATTATCTCAATGAACTTAAAAAACAGCATTTTGAAGGCGATATCGCCACGAGTTATGCCGATCGCTTAAGTCTTGCTACCGATAACAGCGTGTATCAACAACTACCGCAAGCGATTTTGTTCCCCAAAAATGTGGCGGATGTAGTGCGCTTAAGTAAGCTGGCGAATCGTCCGGAATTTCAATCGCTCACCTTTACCCCGCGTGGCGGCGGCACCGGCACCAACGGACAATCGATTAATAACAACATTATTGTCGATTTGTCACGTCATATGACAACGATTTTAGAACTCAACAAAGAAGAACGTTGGGTACGTGTACAAGCCGGCGTAGTGAAAGACCAACTCAACCAATTTTTAAAGCCACACGGTCTATTCTTTGCACCGGAACTTTCCACCAGTAACCGGGCCACCTTAGGCGGAATGATTAATACCGATGCGTCCGGCCAAGGCTCATTACAATATGGCAAAACCTCCAATCATGTATTGGGCCTACGCTCGGTGTTAATGAACGGTGATATTTTGGATACCTGTGCACTTGATTCCTCTGACGTTTTAGAAAACATTGACGCGCTTGACTTAAATCAAAGCAGCAAAAAACTTCATCAAGAAATCGCGCAACGTTGCCAAAAAAAACGCGCCGCCATTATTAATGATTTACCGCAACTCAACCGCTTTCTCACCGGTTACGATCTCAAAAATGTCTTCAACGAAGACGAAAGCGAATTTAATCTCACACGCATTCTTACCGGCTCCGAAGGCTCCCTTGCTTTTATTTGCGAAGCCAAGCTCAATCTTTTGCCGATTCCGCAATATCGTACGCTAATTAACATTAAATACAGTTCCTTCGATGCGGCGTTACGCAACGCGCCATTTATGGTGAAAGCCAATGCGTTGTCTGTCGAAACGATTGACTCAAAGGTGCTTAACCTCGCCAAACAAGACATTATTTGGCACTCTGTCAACGAACTTTTAACCGAAGATGAAAGCAATCCGATTTTAGGCCTTAACATTGTGGAATACGCCGGCAACAATAAAGAAAAAATCGAACGCCAAGTGAACACACTTTGCCGTGCGCTGGATGAAAAAATCACACAACGGCAAGATTTGATTATCGGCTATCAAGTTTGTTCCGATTTGCCGTCTATCGAACGTATTTACGCCATGCGCAAAAAAGCCGTGGGCTTACTCGGCAACGCCAAAGGTGCGGCCAAACCGATTCCATTCGTGGAAGACACTTGCGTACCACCGCAGCATCTGGCCGATTACATCAGCGAATTTCGCGCCCTACTAGATAGCCACAATTTACAATATGGAATGTTCGGCCACGTCGATGCAGGCGTGTTGCACGTGCGCCCGGCACTGGATTTATGTGATAAAGAACAAGTCAAACTATTCAAACATATTTCCGATAAGGTAGCCGAACTCACCGCTAAATACGGCGGTTTGCTGTGGGGCGAACACGGCAAAGGCATGCGTTCACATTATGGCGAAAAATTCTTCACGCCGGAATTGTGGCATGAACTGCGCTACATCAAAACCTTGTTTGATCCGAACAATCGCCTTAATCCGGGCAAAATCTGTACGCCATTAAATTCTCAAGAGGCGCTTTATTCAATTCTTTCGCCGATGCGCGCCGATAACGATCGCCAAATTCCGATTCAAATACGCGACGAATTTAAAGGTGCGATGAATTGTAACGGCAACGGTT
Organism: Rodentibacter sp.; assembly: GCF_057314195.1. NCBI lineage: Bacteria > Pseudomonadati > Pseudomonadota > Gammaproteobacteria > Pasteurellales > Pasteurellaceae > Rodentibacter > Rodentibacter sp. Next base: position 23,962 of record NZ_DBHLAM010000031.1, read on the forward strand.
TGTGCTTTAACCTCGATCAGCACAGCATTATGTGTCCCTCCATGAAAGTGAGTAAAAACCGCGTCTTTTCACCCAAAGGACGAGCAGCAATGATTCGCGAATGGTTACGTTTGCTGGCAAATGAAAATGTGTCACCGGAACGGTTAGCGTTCCAAAAAACGGAAATCACACTTAGCACATTGGTCGAACGAATTCGCAACAGCGTACAAAAATGGCGTGGCGAATACGATTTTTCTCACGAAGTCAAAGCCGCAATGGACACCTGTCTCGCCTGCAAAGCCTGCGCCAGCCAATGTCCGATTAAAATCGACGTGCCGAGTTTTCGCGCCAAATTCTTCCATTTTTATCACAGCCGCTATTTGCGTCCGGCAAAAGATCACATCGTGGCAAATTTAGAAATCGCGGCACCTTATATGGCGAAACAGGCAAAATTTTTCAATTATTTTACCAAGCTGAAAGCGACCCAAACCGTTGTGGAAAAAATCCTCGGGATGACGGATTTGCCTTTACTTTCGCAACCAAATTTACAACAACAACTGGTGGAAATCGGCTATCAAGACCAATCTCTTGAGGAATTAGAAGGTCTCAATGCGGTGCTCAAACAAGACATGATTTTCATCGTGCAAGATCCTTACACCTCTTACTACGACGCTAAAGTGGTACGTGATTTCATCGCGCTTACCCAAAAACTCGGTTTCAAACCTATCGTGCTACCGTTTAAACCGAACGGCAAAGCGATGCACATCAAAGGTTTCTTAACACGTTTCAGCAAAACCGCCGCAACCCAAGCGGAATTTCTCAACCGCGTGGCGAAATTGGGTTTACCGCTCGTCGGCGTGGATCCTGCCATCGTGTTGTCTTATCGTGATGAATATAAAGAAGCGCTACAAGAAAAACGTGGCAATTTTCACGTGTTAACTGCGCACGAATGGCTTACCCAACAATTGCAAGATACGGCCCTGCTTGAGCGCTTAAAAAATGCGCTAAAAACCGACCGTGCTTTTGAATGGTATTTATTCCCGCATTGCACGGAATCCGCATGTATGCCAAACAGCCCGAAAGAATGGCAACAAATTTTCACCCGATTCGGGCAACAATTAACGGTAGAAAAAGTCGGCTGCTGCGGTATGGCGGGCGTATTCGGTCATGAAGTGCAAAACCAAACCATGAGCCGTGATATTTACGATCTTTCCTGGAGCAAAAAATTGCACGGAAAAGACCCGCGCTTTTGCCTCGCGACCGGCTATTCTTGCCGCAGTCAAGTAAAACGTTATGAACAAGTAACGTTAAAACATCCGGTGCAAGCATTGTTAGAAGTTTTATCTTCAGCCGAACGGTAACGCTGAACGGCTCAAATAGCACCGCATTGGAGCCCCGTCGCACAAGCCTCCAATGCGGTGCTATTTTGCCCTCTCGTGTAAGCTTCCCATTGGGCGAGCCCAATGTAAATAAAACCAAATAATCTAATTACCGTTATTATGATAAAAAACAAAACACCTCAAAATCTCATCGCTTTCAATTTCCTTTTGATCGCCTTTCTCACCGGCATCGCCTCCGCTTTCCAAACGCCGACATTGAGTTTATTTCTGTCGCAAGAAATTAACGCTTCACCATTTTTCGTCGGATTGTTTTACTCTGCCAATGCGATCATCGGCATTATCTTAAGTCAGATTTTGGCGAAATATTCCGATCGTCATGATGATCGCCGTAAAATCATGATTTATTGTTGCCTTATCGCTGTTGCCGGCTGCCTGCTATTCGCTTATAACCGCAATTATTACGTCTTGATTTTGCTCGGCACCACCTTGCTCGGTTTGGGTTCGGCGTCGAATCCACAATCTTTCGCCCTCGCGCGCGAATATGCGGAAAGCAACGGTAAAGAAGCAGTAATGTTCACCACCATTATGCGCACCCAAATATCGTTGGCCTGGATTGTGGGGCCGCCGCTATCGTTTTTTATCGCCTTAAACTGGGGGTTCGATTATATGTATCTGGTGGCCGGCTCGGCATTTTTGTTATGTGCCGGGGTGAGTCGTTTATTGCCGAAAGTCTCGCCTCAACGCGCGGCGCAAAAATTGCAAGTCTTGGCCAATACAGCGCCGCGCCAAAGCGTGATTTATTTGTTCATCGCCAATTTGTTATTGTGGACGTGCAACAGTATGTATTTGATTAATATGCCGTTATTTGTGATTAATGAATTGCATCTAGACAAAGAATTGGCCGGCACATTGATGGGAACAGCAGCGGGACTTGAAATCCCGGTGATGATTATTGCGGGTTATTTAACCCAATATTTCGGCAAAAAATCACTCATGTTGTTGGCGATATTCGCCGGCTTCATCTTTTATATAGGCATGCTCTTCGCCACACAAACTTGGCAATTGCTGATTTTACAAGGCTTCAATGCGGTGCTCATCGGCATTGTCGCCACTATCGGTATGCTGTATTTCCAAGATTTAATGCCGAATCAGATGGGTAGCGCCACCACGCTATTTAGCAACGCCGCCAAGGCAAGTTGGATTATCGGCGGCCCGATTGCCGGTGCAATTGCGGAAATCTGGCATTATCATTCAGTGTTTTATCTGGCGGTAGTGCTGATTTTAGTCAGCATCGGCTGTTTAAATCAGGTGAAATCGGTATAAAAAAATACGGTCGTATTGACCGTATTTTTTTGTTTAGCCCTTTAACGCCAGGCTTTGAATTGATTAATCAAGCCATTGGTTGAGCTGTCGTGGCTTTCCACTTTTTCGTCGTTCACCAATTCAGGCAGAATTCGGTTGGCAAGTTGTTTACCTAGTTCCACGCCCCATTGATCGAAGCTATAAATGTTGAACAACACGCCTTGTACGAAAATTTTATGTTCGTACATGGCAATCAATGCGCCCAAACTGAATGGAGTAATTTTTTGCAACAAAATGGAATTGGTCGGTTTATTACCGGTGAATACTTTAAATGGCACAATCTCTTCCACTTCCGTCAGCGTTTTGCCCGCTTTCAAAAATTCTGCTTCCACTTGTTCTTTGCTTTTGCCGAACGCCAACGCTTCCGTTTGCGCGAAGAAGTTGGACAGCAATTTGTTGTGATGATCGGACAACGGATTATGGCTTTGTGCCGGCGCGATAAAATCACAAGGAATCAATGTGGTGCCTTGATGGATCAATTGATAGAACGCGTGCTGACCGTTCGTGCCCGGCTCACCCCAAATAATCGGGCCGGTTTGGTAGTTGTCGATCACTTTGCCGTCGCGTCCTACATATTTTCCGTTAGATTCCATATTGCCTTGTTGGAAATAGGCGGCAAAACGGTGTAAATATTGGTCGTACGGTAAAATCGCTTCCGTTTGTGCGCCCAAGAAGTTGGTGTTCCACAAGCCCACTAAAGCCAGCGTGGTCGGAATATTTTGTTCCAATGGCGCATGGCGGAAATGTTTGTCCATTTCGTGCGCACCGCTTAATAAGGCTTCAAAGTTTTCAAAACCGATAGAAAGGGCAATAGATAAACCGATAGCCGACCATAAAGAATAACGACCGCCGACCCAATCCCAGAAACCGAACATATTGTTGGTATCGATACCGAATTTTTCCACTTCTTTCGCGTTGGTTGAAAGCGCTGCAAAGTGTTTTGCCACGTGTTTTTCATCTTTTGCCGTTGCTAAGAACCAATCACGTGCGGAATTAGCGTTAGTCATGGTTTCTTGCGTAGTAAATGTTTTGGAGGCAACCAACACAAGGGTGGTTTCCGGATTAACTTTCTTCAAAGTTTCCGCAATGTGAGTGCCGTCCACGTTAGACACAAAGTGCATGGTTAAATGATTTTTATACGGGCGCAACGCTTCGGTTACCATGTAAGGCCCAAGATCAGAACCGCCGATACCGATATTGATCACATCGGTAATGGCTTTGCCGGTATAACCTTTCCATTCACCGGAAATCACACGCTCACAAAAAGATTTCATTTTTGCCAATACAGCATTGACTTCCGGCATCACATCTTTGCCATCCACGAAAACCGGCGTATTGGCACGATTACGAAGTGCAGTATGTAATACAGCACGATTTTCCGTGCGGTTAATTTTTTCCCCATTGAACATGGCTTCTTTGGCTTGCGCCAAGCCACATTCTTCGGTGAGCTGACGCAACAAGCCGAGGGTTTCTTGGGTCAGATTATTTTTGGAAAAATCCACCAAAATTTGGTTATCAAAGGTTAAAGAATAATTCTTGAAACGATCTTTTTCTTGTCGGAATAAATCTTGAATACTGACATTGGCCAATTCAGTTTGATGAATTTCAAGCGCTTTCCACGCATTCGTGCTGGTTGGGTTGATATTTTTCATAATGTTTCCTTCCGTTAGATAAAATAAATGTTGTGGCTCTATGCGCATTTAAGCATTCAATGCGGTGCT
>NZ_DBHLAM010000031.1:28463-45313 GCF_057314195.1 Rodentibacter sp.
TTAGATAAAATAAATGTTGTGGCTCTATGCGCATTTAAGCATTCAATGCGGTGCTGTTTCGAGTGTTCAATGCGGTGCTATTTTGAATGTTCAATGCGGTGCTATTTTGAGTGTTCAATGCGGTGCTATTTTGAGTGTTCAATGCGGTGCTCATTTGTAGCTTCATTGAACTTCCGCCTCGTTATTGCGATAGCTTTGCACCCGGAACGAAATTCATTGCATTATAAAATCGCGCGACTAATCCACGTACTCGTTTATAACACGCGGCGTTAGTTTTGTAATCAATTCGTAACTTAAAACTCCGGTGTATTTAGCGACGGTTTCAATAGGCAATTCCTTACCCCATAAAATCACTTCATCGCCTACTTGATCTTGGCTGTCCGGCCCTAAATCAACAGTGAGCATATCCATAGACACGCGCCCAACGATCGGCACGATTCTGCCGTTTAAATACACTGGAGTGCCTTCCGCCGCATCACGCGGATAACCATCGCCGTAGCCGATGGCAACCACGCCGATTTTAGTGTCGCGCGGGCTGCTCCATATACCGCCGTAGCCGACCGGCTCGCCTTTTTTATGATGGCGCACGGCGATTAATGAAGAAGTCAAATTCATTACCGGCGTTAAACCGAATTCGCTACCAATGGTATCCGTCGGCGAAATGCCGTACATAATAATGCCGGGGCGCACCCAGTCCAAATGAGATTGCGGCCAAAATAAAATACCGCCCGATGCGGCGATACTGCGCTCGCCCGGTTTGTCTTGCGTTGCGCATAAAAAACGTTGAATTTGTAACGACGTGTAATCGGATTCAAGTTCGTCCGCGCGGCTGAAATGGCTGACGAAGCCGAAATGCGGTTGCACTTGCGGAAGTCTTTTCAACTCTTGATAAAATGTATCCACATCCTCCAAAGAAACACCTAAACGATGCATGCCTGTATCAATTTTCAGCCACACTTTAATCGGACCGGTCACATCCGCGCGCTTTAACGCTTCAAGTTGTTCACGATTATGCACGATGGTTTCGATATTATTCACCGCTAAAATTGGCAGATCTTTTTCGTTAAAAAAGCCTTCCAATAATAAAATAGGCTTGGTAATGCCGTTAGAACGCAACGCTAGCGCCTCTTCCAAACGCGCCACACCGAAGCAATCCACGTTTTTTTCTAAAGTAGAGGCCACAAACACTACGCCATGGCCATAAGCATTCGCTTTTACTACGGCAATAATTTTACTATTCGGCGCTTTTTGTTTAATCACGTCCAAATTATGTTTTAAGGCGCGCGAGCTAATTTTCGCGGTCGCCGGTTTTACGTTCATTATTTTTCCTTAATAATCATGATATTCGCGTTGCTCAGCGAGATTGTCAAAACGCGAAAATTGCCCGTTAAATTTCAAACGCACGCGACCAATCGGGCCGTTACGTTGTTTACCGATAATAATTTCCGCCACGCCTTTATCTTCCGAATTGTCGTTATAAACCTCGTCGCGATAAATAAACATAATCAAGTCGGCATCTTGCTCGATAGAGCCGGATTCACGTAAATCCGAATTTACCGGACGCTTATCAGCGCGTTGCTCCAAAGTACGATTTAACTGGGAAAGGGCGATGACAGGCACTTCCAACTCCTTCGCGAGCGCTTTCAGAGAACGGGAAATTTCCGCAATTTCCAAGGTTCGGTTATCGGAAAATGCCGGGGCGCGCATTAATTGAAGATAATCCACCATGATTAAACTTAACCCGTTATTTTCACGATAAACCCGTCTGGCGCGGGAACGCAGCTCGGTCGGTGTTAATCCGGAAGAATCATCAATGTAAAGGTTATTTTTCTGCTTAAACATACCGAATATGCTACTGATTTTGTTCCATTCAATTTCGTCTAAGCCTTGACCGGTACGGATTTTGGTTTGATCCACGCGCGCCAATGAAGCAATCATACGCATCATAATTTGTTCGGCGGGCATTTCTAAACTGAACACCAATACCGGTTTATCGCTTGCCATCATCGCATTTTCACACAGATTCATGGCAAAGGTGGTTTTTCCCATGGACGGACGCGCAGCAACGATAATTAAATCCGAAGGCTGTAAACCTGCCGTTTTTCGGTCAAGATCCGTAAAACCGGTGGTAACGCCGGTCACACCGGAATTATTTTTCAATTTGCTTAAAGCATCAATTCGTTCGATGGTGCTTTGCAACACGCTAATCACATTTTGCGGGCCTTCGCCGGAAGTGCTGCGTTTCTCCGCAATGGCGAACACTTCACGTTCGGCTTCGTCCAAAATCAATTTGATGTCTTGCCCTTTCGGCGAGTAACTGTTTTCCGCAATGCGGTTGCCTACAGAAATCAATTCGCGCAGAATCGCTTTTTCACGCACGATGTCGGCATAAGCCAAAATATTAATAGCATTTGGTGTATTGTTGGAAAGCTCAGCAAGATAAGCAAAACCGCCTACTTCTTCGCTGATACCTTTATTTTTTAAAGCTTGATCCAAAGTGATGAGATCGATCGGCGACCGGTTACGTATTAAATCTTCCATGGCTTGGAAAATTGCACGGTGAGCAAAAGTGTAAAAATCCTCCGCAATTACACGTTCGGCAATACCGTCCCAATGCTGATTGCTTAACATAATGCCGCCCAACACGGCTTGCTCGGCTTCAAGAGAATGAGGCGGAACGCTCACTTGTGCGGTTTGTTTGTCGGATGATTTGATTTGCGGTTGAGATGCCATAAGAATTTTAAGATACAAAAGAATTGGTGCTTATGATACCGCAAATGAGGGGGCGGTTTAAGCGAAAACTACGGTCGATTTGGACTGAGCTTTTAATCGTTTTTGTTGCACTGAAAGTAAAAATAAAAAACGGTGGAAAAATCCACCGTTTTTTATTTTTTCGTGATTATTCAACGATAAGCACACGGCATACATTCGTATGCTTGATTGACTCATCGCCTTGCGTTAATAACACTAAATCACCTGAATTTAAGTAACCTTTTTCTTTTAATAATTGCACCGCTTCTTGCGCGCCGCTTGCACTGCGCGTTTCCGCATCGCTGAATACCGGTGTCACGCCACGGTATAAAGAACAAAGATTTAACGTTTCTTGGTTACGGGATAAGGCAAAAATCGGTAAACCCGAGCTGATGCGGGACATTAACAATGCGGTGCGCCCGGTATGTGTCAATGTAATAATCGCCGCAACGCCTTTCATATGGTTTGCGGAATACATTGCGGACATGGCTACCGCTTCTTCGATATCGCCGAACTCTTTGTCCATACGGTGACGGGAAACATTAATACTTGGCATTTTTTCCGCGCCTAAACACACGCGCGCCATCGCTGCGACGGTTTCAGCCGGATATTGACCGGCAGCCGTTTCGGCCGAAAGCATTACCGCATCTGTGCCATCCAGCACCGCATTGGCTACGTCCATCACTTCCGCACGAGTCGGCATCGGATTACTGATCATGGATTCCATCATTTGTGTCGCGGTGATTACCGCGCGGTTTAACTGACGCGAACGACGGATTAATTTTTTCTGCACGCCTACCAATTCAGGATCTCCGATTTCCACGCCTAAATCACCGCGAGCGACCATGATCACGTCCGATGCTAAAATAATGTCGTCCATTGATTCGTCATCGACTACCGTTTCGGCACGTTCAACTTTCGCCACAATTTTCGCATTTAAACCGGCTTTCTGCGCCAATTCACGGGCGTAATTTAAGTCTGCGCTGGAACGCGGGAAAGAGACTGCCAAGAAATCGACGCCGATACGCGCTGCCGTAATGATGTCTGCTTTATCTTTTTCAGTTAATGCGTCAGCTGATAAACCGCCGCCTAATTTATTGATCCCTTTATTATTTGATAACGGGCCGCCAACAGTGACTTCAGTAAACACTTTTGCATTTTCGGTGGACAATACTTTTAACTGTACGCGACCGTCATCTAACAAAAGAATATCCCCGGGAACAACATCTTGCGGTAAGGTTTTGTAATCTAAACCGACTGCCTCTTGATTGCCTTCACCTTTTGGCAATTCCGCATCAAGAACGAACTTATCGCCGACATTTAAGAAAATTTTGCCATCTTTGAAAGTAGAAACGCGGATTTTAGGCCCTTGTAAATCGCCTAAAATCGCTACAGTCTTGCCTAATTTTTTCGCAATAGAACGAACACGTTCCGCACGCTCAATATGATCATCAGGCGTACCATGCGAGAAGTTCATACGAACTACGTTTGCGCCTGCCGCAATAATTTTCTCAAGATTGTTATCGCGGTCGGTCGCCGGACCCATAGTACATACAATCTTCGTTCTTCTTAGTCTTCTAGACATCATTCTACTCCGTCAGTCAATATTTATATTTTGAATAAACCTGATTAGGCCGAAGCTTTTCGGCCGAAATAAACCGGCGCGCATTATACGCTCAAAAACCGCCGAAATCAAAAAAGAGTTCGCGACGCTCCGAGCTCGTTTTGGTTAAAATTTTATCACCCGCACCGGCGTCGTAGAAAATTTCTTGTCTTCCTGTTAAAAACCGTCTATTATGCGCGGCACTCACGCGACTATAGCTCAGTTGGTTAGAGCACCACCTTGACATGGTGGGGGTCACTGGTTCGAGTCCAGCTAGTCGCACCATTTACCCTAAACAAAGCCCTGCGTAATTTAACGCGGGGCTTTGTTTTATCCGGATTTTACAAGGCTTTATCGCTCGTTTATTCAGCCTGTTTAAACGCATCTAATCTTAGTTTTTTAACACCGATAGTAACTGTTTAACCGGTCGAAGCCGTTGAAATGTTAATCATGCCGAAACCTACCGTCTGCTCTTAAAACAGCACCGCATTGAAAAGGGTTCCAATGCGGTGCTGTTGAGCATAGTGAACAGACAAGCCTAGAAATCATTCATCCGTTTTCTTTGCTATCTTATGCATTTGTACATTTTTGGTATCGTTTTTACTGGCGCTTATTCCGTCATCACAAACTTTTCTCTCAATTGATGAAGCTGATCGCGCACAGCAGCGGCTTTTTCAAATTCCAAGTCTTGGGCGAATTTATACATTTGCTGTTCCAATTTTTTAACTTGTTGTTGGTACTCTTTGGCGTTTTTTGGCGCGTTATAAAGTGCGGCCGGTTCCGCAACGGTTTTTCCGCGCGATTTTCCTCTTCCTTTATTGAGCGTGCCTTGTCCGATATCAAGCAACTCGCCCACCTTTTTATTTAAGGCTTGCGGAATAATGCCGCGCTCGGCGTTATATGCCATTTGTTTTTCGCGTCGGCGATTGGTTTCCGTCATCGCTTTTTTCATCGAATCGGTAATGCGATCCGCATACAAAATTGCTTTACCGTGCAAATTACGCGCGGCGCGGCCTATGGTTTGAATCAGCGAACGTTCCGAACGCAAAAAGCCTTCTTTATCCGCATCTAAAATCGCCACTAAGGACACTTCCGGAATATCCAAACCTTCACGCAATAAGTTGATGCCGACCAACACGTCAAATTCGCCCAAACGTAAGTCACGAATAATTTCTACCCGTTCCACGGTGTCAATATCGGAATGCAAATAACGTACGCGCACGCCGTGTTCGTCTAAATAATCGGTAAGATCTTCCGCCATTTTTTTGGTCAACGTGGTAACTAAAACCCGTTCGTTTCGGTCCGCTCTTTGGCGCGCTTCTGACAGTAAATCATCCACTTGAATCGCAACCGGACGAATTTCAATTTCCGGATCGAGCAAGCCGGTCGGACGCACCACTTGATCGATAATTTCACTACCGGATTTTTCCAATTCATAAGGCCCCGGTGTGGCGGAAACATAAATAGTCTGTGGCGCCAAGCGCTCAAATTCCTCAAAGCGCAACGGGCGGTTATCTAATGCGGACGGCAAACGAAAACCATATTCCACCAAGGTTTCTTTACGCGAGCGGTCGCCGCGATACATACCACCGATTTGCGGCACCGTTACGTGCGACTCATCAATAATTAGCACCGCATCAGACGGCATATAATCGAATAAGGTCGGCGGCGGTTCCCCCTCGTTTCGACCGGAAAGATAGCGTGAGTAGTTTTCAATGCCCGAGCAATAACCCAGCTCATTCATCATTTCAATATCGAACAACGTGCGCTGCGTAATACGTTGCTCTTCCAATAATTTATTTTCTTTAATGAAATATTCACGGCGCTGCGCCAGTTCATCTTTAATTTTATCGATGGATTCCAAAATGCGCTCGCGCGGCGTCGCATAGTTGGTTTTCGGGTACACCGTAATACGCGGCACCGCACCGAGATTGCTTCCCGTAAGCGGATCAAAGAAACTTAAGCGTTCTACTTCCTCATCAAATAATTCGATACGAATGGCTTGATCGTCCGATTCCGCCGGAAAAATGTCGATTACATCGCCACGCACACGAAATGTGCCACGCTGAAACGCCTGATCGTTACGTGTATATTGCATGCCCGCAAGTTGACTTAAAATCTCGCGCTGATTAGCCGGTGAGCCGACGCGCAAAATCAAACGCATTTTTAAATAAGCTTCCGGATCGCCCAAACCATAAATCGCGGAAACCGACGCCACAACAATGGTATCGCGGCGCTCCAAAAAAGATTTCACCGCAGAAAGGCGCATTTGGTCAATTTGCTCGTTCACCGCAGAATCTTTTTCAATAAAAGTATCACTGCTCGGAACATAGGCTTCCGGCTGATAATAATCATAATAAGAAACGAAATATTCCACCGCATTTTCCGGAAAAAAGTCTTTCATTTCCGCATAAAGCTGGGCGGCGAGAGTTTTATTTGGCGCAAGCAACATAGCCGGGCGATTAAGCTTGGCAATCACATTGGCGATGGTGAAAGTTTTGCCCGATCCGGTTACGCCGAGCAAAGTTTGATGTGCTAATCCGTCGTCTAAATTTTCGGCGAGTTTTTCAATCGCTTGCGGCTGATCGCCGGAAGGCTGATAACCGGAATGAAGAATAAATGGTTTGCTATGAATTTTTTCTGACATATATGTACAGCCAATTTTCTAAGAACTTTTGTTGGCGCGATTCTATCATATTTCACACGCCAAAATCAGCGTGAAAGCAAGTTTTGCACAGTGTGCGAGATGTCAAGCGAAACAAGTCAAAAAATCATAAAAAATTTTTATATTTTTTTTCTGGACTTTACTTAACATATTGATAAATAAGGAAATGTCATTTTACAACCAATTTTTACTTGAAATCGCACAACCCTAGTATTTATCGGGATTCCTCGATCTTAAGTTGATTTAATCCACAAAGTTATCCACAGCCTTTGTGGATAGAAAAATTGCCGTAAAAAGTACACTTAAATTTTTTAAAATTTTTTTATTTTTACTGTTGACAAACTATTGACGGATCATTAGAATGCGCGACCTATCTTTGTGATACCAAATCAATTCCTCCTTAGTTCAGTCGGTAGAACGGTGGACTGTTAATCCATATGTCGCAGGTTCGAGTCCCGCAGGAGGAGCCAATTTCTCTTTTGGTTTGGTTTTCGTTTGTCTCCTTTTACGAATTCTAAATTAGCAACCAGAAGATTTTAAGCCCATCAATTTGATGGGCTTTATTTTTATCGGTATTTCGTCGTTATTTTCCAAACAACACTGCCCCACCGCTAGCTTCAAGCGTTGTGCCATAAAGCAAACTCGCGGCAAAAAAGATCATCACGCCGCCGGCAAATATTTTAACCGCCCGTCCTCCATATTGATTTAAGGTTTTACCGCCGTACCATCGTCCTAAACGAATTGCCATTTGTTTGGCATAACGCACCATGACGGCAAATAAAGAAAGCGTTAAACCGGTGCCGAATGACATAGCAAGAACGGCGAAAATGCCCCAAAGAAAAAGATCCGACATATAAGCCAAAAAAAGTACAAAAATTGCGCCGCTACAAGGGCGCAGTCCGATGCTCAAAATGATGAAAAATTGACTTCGCCAAGTATTGGCATGTCGCAACAGCACCGCATTAGGCAAGTGTTGATGGCCGCAGGAACATTCAGCGGAAAAAACATGATCGGCTTTCACGGCACTCAATTTCGGCACCGCATTGAAGCGCGCAGATTTTATCCGAAACGCTTTTTTCGGCTTTCTGACGCCTTGATAAATCCAATAAATGCCAAGCCCGAGTAATAACACCCAAGCACCGCGTTCCAGCCATAATTGGCTTAGTTTGAAATAACGCGATGACAAATTTAAAACCACCACAATCACGGATGTCGCCACAATCGCCACGACACCTTGCATCAAGGAAGCAAGCAAACTTAACTTCACGCTGGGTTTAAGTTCGCTTTGATGGGTTGATAAATAACCGGCGATAATAAATTTGCCGTGTCCCGGCCCGAGGGCATGTAACGCACCGTAAAGAAAACTGACACCAATTAAAATTAAACCGGCGGAAACGGGATTTTGTTGAATGGCGTGAAGATTTTCCGAAGTGAGTTGATTAAAGACTTGTTGCCAAGCCACAGCTTTCACAAAAAGCCAAGGCAAGAACCAAAAAATTGCGCCAAGTAAGGCAACCAAGACAAATAGCCATTTAAATGGGAATGCTTTTTTCATGATTTAGTCACACCGAATTTTCACTTTTTGCGCAAAAATCACGCCCAAGGAATCATCTTCGTCTTTTTGCGTTTTATCCAGAGAAGAAGCGTAAGATTTCATTTTTTCATCCACGTTCGGCGCCACCACTTCGCCCTTGCAATTGGTCGGCAGAGCAGAAAAATTCACCGCGTTTTTGTTTTCCGGATAAAACATGGAGACATAATAAGTGCGATCATAAGTCATTAACGTGAACAGGTTATCTTTTAACGGCTGCGGACGAGTAAGAAGCAAATCGAAATAATATTGAATATGTGAGCCAAGCAGATTAATACCGTAATTCCGCGCCTGAGCTTTGTATTTAATTTTTTCGTTATTTTTATCAAATAAATAGCTGAAATAATGTTCGTTTACGATATTTTCCATCACATCGTCAATGAGCTTTTGTTGCTTCGCGGAATCGCCTTTCGCTTGCGCCATATCGTATAGCACCGCCGCAGAACTCGGTTCATCAAGTGTCCATCGCATCGAAAAACCGATCAATTGATTTTCCTCCACCAATGGTTTGCTTTGTATTTCAATAAAGGCGTGTGGGTGCGCCAATGCGGTGCTCGATAGCATAGTGACGAGTAAGACGAGTTTTTTTTTCACAACAATTATCCTTAATAAAATGAGGTTGTCATTTTAACATAGCGCGAAAAATCCTTAAAAACGTTTATTTGCTCATCAATAATGGTTAAATGAATAAAATTTATTGACTTATATCAAAGAATAATGAGATTAGATTTTATTTGGAGCAGAATTTTCGGTACTATCCTCCACGTCAAGCGCTTGCTTGATATTCATAAAGTTCCTAAATAAAATAATCATAAATATAGCTAAACTACTTTCCTACCACCCAATTCGGGTGGTTTTTTTTCGCCTTTCATTTGCCGAAGGTTAGGCAAATCCCAAAACTTCAAGTAAAATAAGCCCGTTTTTTTAACCTCAAATCAAGAGCAAATTATGTCAACACAATTCGTTTATACGATGCATCGCGTCGGCAAAGTGGTGCCGCCGAAGCGTCATATCTTGAAAGATATCTCGTTGAGCTTTTTCCCCGGTGCCAAAATCGGCGTGCTCGGCTTAAATGGTGCAGGTAAATCCACGTTGTTGCGCATTATGGCGGGCATTGATAAAGAAATCGAAGGGGAAGCCCGTCCGCAACCCGGCATTAAAATTGGCTATCTACCGCAAGAACCGAAACTTGAACCGCAACAAACCGTGCGCGAAGCGATTGAAGAAGCGGTGGGTGAAGTCAAACAGGCTTTGACCCGTTTGAATGAAGTGTATGCGCTGTATGCTGATCCCGATGCGGATTTCGACAAACTTGCCGCGGAGCAAGCTGAGTTAGAAGCGGTCATTCAAGCACACGACGGGCATAATTTAGACAACCAATTAGAACGCGCGGCTGATGCATTACGCTTGCCGGACTGGGATGCCAAAATCGAGCATTTATCCGGTGGGGAACGTCGTCGCGTGGCGCTTTGCCGTTTATTGTTAGAAAAGCCGGATATGCTGCTGTTAGACGAACCAACCAACCACTTAGATGCAGAATCCGTGGCTTGGTTGGAACGCTTCTTGCACGACTACGAAGGCACCGTGGTGGCAATTACTCACGACCGTTATTTCTTAGATAACGTTGCCGGCTGGATTTTAGAACTTGACCGTGGTGAAGGTATTCCTTGGGAAGGCAACTATTCTTCTTGGTTAGAACAAAAAGAAAAACGCTTGGCACAAGAACAAGCGCAGGAATCTGCCCGCCAAAAATCCATTGAGAAAGAATTGGAATGGGTGCGTCAAAATCCAAAGGGTCGTCAAGCGAAAAGCAAGGCGCGTATGGCTCGCTTTGAAGAACTTAATTCCGGCGAATATCAAAAACGTAACGAAACCAATGAACTCTTTATTCCACCTGGTCCACGCTTAGGCGATAAAGTCATTGAAGTGCAGCATTTAAGTAAATCCTACGGCGACCGCACTTTAATCGATGACTTGTCCTTCAGCATTCCGAAAGGCGCTATCGTCGGGATTATCGGTGCCAACGGTGCAGGTAAATCCACGCTATTCCGCATGCTTTCCGGCAAAGAACAACCGGATTCCGGTTCTATCACCTTAGGCGAAACTGTCGTGTTGGCTTCTGTGGATCAATTCCGCGATGCTATGGACGACAAGAAAACCGTGTGGGAAGAAGTCTCTAACGGACAAGATATTTTAACTATCGGCAACTTTGAAATTCCGAGCCGTGCTTATGTAGGTCGCTTTAACTTTAAAGGCGTGGATCAACAAAAACGCGTGGGGGAACTTTCCGGCGGTGAACGCGGCCGTTTGCATCTAGCGAAATTATTACAAGCCGGCGGCAACGTATTGTTACTGGACGAACCGACCAACGACCTTGACGTAGAAACCCTGCGCGCACTGGAAAATGCCATCTTAGAATTCCCGGGTTGTGCCATGGTGATTTCCCATGACCGCTGGTTCCTAGACCGTATCGCCACTCACATTTTGGATTATGGCGATGAAGGCAAAGTCACCTTCTACGAAGGCAACTTCTCCGACTATGAAGAATGGAAGAAGAAAACCTTCGGTGCCGATGCGCTACAACCGCACCGCATGAAATACAAACGCATTGCAAAATAATCTCTTTTTTACCGCTGTCAATAAGTACTGTATTGAGTATTCAAAACAGCACCGCATTGGTTCAGCAACCCACTATCATTCATTATTTATAGGAGAAACATCATGGCTCTTAATCCAAGACCCAATCCCTTTGTCGTTGTGTCCGCTAACACCGGCTCAATGATCGTTAATTATCTGGATAGACAAACTAACCAAGCCGGCCTAACTTATGGCGTCGGTTATCAATTCCTAACCCAAGGACGATTCGAACCGGAAGAAATTCAGCGAATCCTTGCTTTACTTAATTTACGCCGTCAATACTTCGGTGACGGAGTGGTAATGCTGGATTGTGGTGCGAATATCGGTGCGGTAACCATTCCCGCAGGGATTGAAATGACAGGTTGGGGAAAGGTTATCTCTTTTGAAGCACAAGAGCGGATTTACTATGCCTTAGCCGGTAATGTTGCAATTAATAACTGCTTTAATGTCAAAGCCATCTATTCAGCCATCGGCAACCCTGTCGGCCAAGAATATCTTGATATTCCTATCATCGACTACACAATACCTTCTTCTTTTGGCAGCTTAGAACTCCGTCCAAACCAATATAATGAGTTTATTGGGCAACAAATCGACTACCAAAAAACTCAAAAAGTGCCGCTCGTTTCTGTCGATAGCCTTGAATTAGATCGTGTTGACTTTATCAAAATTGATGTGGAAGGTATGGAAGTGGACGCCTTAAAAGGGGCCTTAAATACTATTGAAAAATATAAACCGATTTTAACGGTGGAATTCTTAAAAAGCGGCTATGAACCCGTCGCACAGTTCCTTGCTGCATTAGGTTATCAGCTTTTTGCTTATGATCTGAATATCTTAGCTGTACACCAAAACGATCCATGCCTTGCCAATATAAATAGCTAATTTAGCAATGCCATCTTTGATTATCTAAAGGGCATTTGAGCACCGCATTGGAAACGCTAACAGCAAACGGAAACTGAAAAAGTGTGGCCAAACCAACGCCGCACTTTTCTTTTGAATCAAATTAGGAGTGATCATGTTAACTTCTCTACACGTTTTTTGTGCGTTTTTAAGTTTAGGACTTTTACTACTTCGTGGGACGATGCAATTAAATGGAAAAAACTGGCGCGCGGTAAAACTATTAAAAATTCTACCGCATTTATCGGATACATTATTGATTATTTCCGGTTCAGCAATCTTATATCTTTTCCCAGTTGAGCTTGAACCATGGCTTATTGCTAAATTTGCATTACTCATTTTATACATCATTTTTGCGGCGAAATTTTTTAGCAAAAAAGCGTCTCAACCAAAAAATATTTTCTTTACGCTCTCATTATTGAGTCTTATCGGCACAATTAGCATCGCGTATTTTCACTAAAAAATAAGGGCAACCACAATGGATTGCCCTTTTTACTCATCATGCCTAATCTCGTTTTCGACTTAACAACCACCAGATAATGACAATAAACAACAGGCTCGGAATTAAAGCACCAAACACAGCCGGCATATCGTACACGACGCTCATTTGACCAAAAATCTCATTCACTACATAAAATAAGAATCCGAAACAAATTCCCGTTACGATTCGTGCGCCCGCGGTTACGCTGCGTAACGAACCAAAAATAAAGGACAACGCCAACAACATCATCACACCGACAGAAAGCGGTTGGAAAATTTTCCGCCAGAAGGTGAGTTCGAAACGGCGAGCGTCTTGCCCGGTTTCTTTTAAAAACGCAATATATTCATACAAGCCACTGAGCGATAAAGAGGTAGGGCGTAAGGACACCGCACCGAGTTTGTCGGGCGTTAAATTGGTTTGCCATTCTTCCGTTACGCGATGAGTGGTCGCAACCTTGTCTTTTTGGATCACTGAATGATTCACTTGATGCAATTGCCATTGATTTTCAGCGGAGGAATAAGTCGCTTGTTTAGCGTGTTTTAATTCACTTAAATTACGGCTGTTATCAAAGCTGTAAATATATACGTTGTTTAACTGCGACTCGTCGCCTACGCGACGAACAAACACAAAATTATTGCCATCTTTTGCCCATATGCCGTTTTTCACTGAAAGTACGGAACCACCGGAAATGGCACGAGCGCGCATATCGCGGGCGAATTGCTCCGTTTGCGGAATGCCCCATTCGCCGATAACCATGGTTAATACAACCAACGGCAACGCAGTTTTCATCACCGCCATGCCGATGTTAAAACGGGAAAAACCGGCGGCTTGCATCACCACCAATTCACTGCGGCCGGCAAGATTGCCGAGCGCGATTAACGCGCCGAGTAAGGCCGCCATTGGGAAAAACGTTTCCACATCTTTCGGCACGGTTAAAACGGTGAACGCCACTGCTTGCAGCACGTCATACGTGCCCTTACCCACGCTGCGAAATTGTTCCACGAATTTAATAATCGCCGAAAGCCCTACGAGCGTCAGCAATGTAGCAAAAATCGCTCCCAAAATGCTTTTACCGATGTAACGGTCTAACGTATTCATCATCGCTTACCCTTTTCGGTTTAAAAGACGGCGGAATTTATACATCGGCGCACTGTCCCAAGCATTTAATAAAATTCCGAGTAACAAAAACGCCACGTTCGTTATCGGCATAAAAATCGCGGCGTCTAATTTACCGGCAGAACCGGCGGATTTGAAAGAACTTTGCAACAAAAAATAAATAAGATACAACAACAATGCCGGCAAAATTTTTGCAAAACGACCTTGGCGCGGATTCACGCGGCTAAGCGGTACGGCGATAAGCCCCATCAGCGGCACCGCTAAAATCAAACTGATTCGCCAGTGTAATTCGGCTTTCAATGCGGTGCTATTTTGCGACAACAATTGCGCCGAAGAAAGCGCTGCGGCTTCCTCCGATTTGTTATCGCCGACTTGATAGCCCAAATAGGCTTGATAATTATCGAAATGCGTAATGCGAAAATCCGACAACATTGCTGTGCCTTCCACACGTTGCACGTTTTGCAAATTCAACACTTGGTCGCCGTTCGGTAAAGCCTTCAATTCGCCTTTTTCCGCCGTCACTACAGAAGGCTTGCTCTGCCCTTTCGGTACGGTTTGGAAAAGATACACATCATGAATTTGATCGCCTTGAATATCGTCGATAAACAATACGAAATCATTGTTGCCCGCAGACATAAATTGACCGGAAGAGAGCGCACCCATGGTCGGATTGGCTTTGGCATTTTCCACCAGCGTGCTTTGCTTTTCGATTGCCCAAGGCGAAAGCCATAACGCATTATAGGCGGCGAGTCCCGCGGTGAACAAAGAAAGCAACAACGCCACGCGCACCAAAATACGCGAACCAACACCGCAAGCGCGCATTACGGTAATTTCGCTTTCCGCATACAAACGCCCGAAAGTGAGCAAAATAGCGATAAACAAACACAGCGGCAACATCAACTGTGCCATGGTCGGCATCCCAAGTCCGAGCAAAGAAAACACCAAATCCGCCGGTACATTACCGTTTGCCGCAGATCCCAACACGCGTACCAGTTGTTGGCAGAAAAAAATCAATAGCAAAATGAATAAAATCGCCGTTTGGCTTTTAAACACTTCTTTCGCTAAATATCGAGTTAAAATCATCTTATTTCGTTATGCTTTGTTGCTAAAAAACAGGAGGGAATCTGGATAAAATCGGGCGCGTATGATACCTTATTTTCGCTAAATTAGACAGCGATTTAAGGAAATCCTATGAAATATCAAGCAAAAAACCAGGCCTTTTCTCAAGCCGCCGACGGCATCGTTTTAGGCCTGTATGAGAACAACGAATTTTCTAAAAGTTTCAATGAAATCGACCTTGCTGCACAAGGTTATTTAAACCGCTTAATCCAATCCGGTGAGCTTACCGGCAAATTAGGTCAAACCCTGTTACTACGCGATTTGCCGGGTGTTGCCACAAAACGTGTGCTGATCGTCGGCTGTGGCAAAAAAGGCGAACTAACCGAGCGCCGCTACAAGCAACTGATTCAAAGCATGCTAAAAGCGCTAAACAACGCAAATATTCGCGAAGTCGTATCTTATTTAACGGAAATCGAAATTAAAGATCGCGATCTTTATTGGAACGTGCGTTTTGCCATCGAAATCATCGAGCACACAAACTATCGTTTTGCTCACTTCAAATCGGAAAAGCCTGAGAGCACCGCATTGGAAAGCTTTATTTTCAATACCGACTGTCCGCAAGCACAACGCGCTATCGCTCACGCACAAGCCGTTAGTGCCGGCGTGAAAGCGGCACGCGATATCGCCAATATGCCACCGAATATCTGTAATCCTGCCTATCTTGCCGAACAAGCCAAGCATTTAGCCGCGGAATTCGGCGCGCTTTCTCTGGAAGTGATTGATGAAACGCAAATGGCAGAGCTAGGAATGAACGCTTATTTAGCGGTTTCACGCGGGTCGGCCAATCCGGCGTATATGTCGATTTTGCATTTCAACAACGCGCCCGATAAAAACGCCAAACCAATTGTGTTGGTAGGTAAAGGTTTAACTTTTGACGCGGGCGGCATTTCCCTTAAACCGGCGGCGGATATGGACGAAATGAAATACGATATGGGCGGCGCGGCCTCCGTATTCGGTGTCATGGCAGCCGTTGCGCAACTTGATTTACCGTTAAACGTTATCGGTGTACTTGCCGGCTGTGAAAATTTGCCGGATGGCAACGCGTACCGTCCTGGCGATATTCTCACCACCATGAATGGCTTGACCGTGGAAGTATTGAATACCGATGCGGAAGGTCGCCTCGTGCTTTGCGATGCGCTGACTTACGCGGAACGTTTTGAGCCGCAATTACTGATCGATGTAGCGACGCTTACCGGCGCTTGCGTGGTCGCCTTAGGGCAACACAATAGTGGCTTGATTTGCGAAGATGAGAACTTAGCCGCCGATTTACTGCACGCCGCTCACCAAACCACAGACAAAGCGTGGCGCTTGCCGTTAAGCGAAGAATACCAAGAACAACTCAAATCGCCGTTTGCCGATCTGGCCAACATCGGCGGCCGTTGGGGTGGTGCCAGCACCGCCGGTGCATTCCTCGCTAACTTCACAAAAAAATATCGCTGGGCACATTTAGACATTGCGGGCACGGCTTGGCTGCAAGGCGCCAACAAAGGCGCAACCGGCCGTCCTGTGGCCTTATTGACTCAGTTCTTGATAAACCAAACGAAATAAATCAAGTGGCGTAACAGCACCGCATTGAAACTGATTTCAATGAACTGCACCTTAAACATTAGTATTAAACCAATGTATTTAAGGTGCAGTTTTTTATATGCAGTATGCCGTAGAAAATTATCTTGAAATTAAGACAGTGCTTCTTTTCGGCATCCCAAAAATCGCCATATTCCAACGGCAATGAAGGTGGCGGTGAGGTAAACTGTGAGATAGTCAAAGGCATGCGCGAGGCGTAGGGAGACAAAGCCTGCTAGGTAGGCGCCGAAGAGGGCGACAGAGAATTGCAATGCGCTGTCGAGCGTGGCGTAAGTTTGATTGGATTTATCCATAATCATGGCGAGCAAGCACGGCACCAGCAACGCGTATGTGATGCTTAACAATAAAATCGGCGCGGCGATAAGATAAGGAAAATCCGTGCCGACATATTCAAATAAAATAAATAAGC
>NZ_DBHLAM010000032.1:0-2767 GCF_057314195.1 Rodentibacter sp.
CAGCAAACGCATGACCGTGCAGGAACTCACCCCACAAGGCTTCAAAGACTTAGCGGAAACTGTGAAATTGATGGCGCAGGCGGAACAGCTGGATGCGCATAAAATGGCAGTGAGTTTGAGATTAGCGAAGTTGCAATAAGAGGAAAACGACATGACAATCACAACATTATCCCGACAAAACGTACAAGTGCTTACGCCCTATCAATCCGCCCGCAAACTGGGTGGCAACGGCACGATTTGGCTGAATGCAAACGAATATCCCACTTCGCCAACGTTTCAACTTTCGGGCAAAGATTTAAACCGCTATCCAGAACCGCAACCGCAAGCGGTGGTGCAAGGGTATGCCAATTACGCCGGCGTACAGCATGAAAATGTGTTGGTGACTCGTGGTGGCGATGAAGGCATTGAGTTGATTATTCGAGCGTTTTGCGAGCCAAACCAAGACGCCATTTTGTTCTGCCCGCCCACGTATGGCATGTACGCCGTGAGTGCCGAAACAGCAGGTGTAGCGTGCAAAACCGTACCATTAACGGCAGATTTTCAACTAAATCTTGCCGAAATTAAACAGCAGCTAGAAGGCGTGAAAGTCGTCTTTGTGTGTAGCCCGAACAACCCGACAGGCAATTTGCTTAAACGGTCGGATTTGCTTGAGCTTTTACAATTTACTGCCGGCAAAGCCATTGTGGTGGTGGATGAAGCCTACATCGAATTTTGCCCTGAAGCGACACTCACAAAAGAGCTGCAAAATTACCCGCACTTAGCCATTATTCGTACCCTTTCCAAAGCCTTTGCCTTGGCAGGATTGCGTTGCGGTTTTGTGTTAGCCAATGCGGTGCTAATTCAAATTCTCAGCAAAGTGATTGCCCCTTATCCCATCCCGGTACCAAGCGCTGACATCGCGGAACAAGCCTTGCAGGCACAGAATATCGCCCTTGTACAAGCCCGCGTACAGGAGATATTAACCAATCGGCAGTGGCTTGCTAAAGCGCTTTCCGCCTTACCTCAAGTGGAAAAGGTCTACGACAGCGCAGCCAATTATTTGCTTATAAAATGCCAAGATGGTGAGCGCGTTTTCAAGGCGTTGTGGGAGCAAGGTATTATCTTGCGCGATCAAAACAAAGCGTTAAATTTGCAAAATTGCATTCGGATTACGGTGGGAACGAAGGAAGAATGCGAGAGCGTAGTAGGGTCGATTGCCATACTAAAATAATGCTCAAAAAAACTCCCCTCTTTAGCAAAGAGGGGCAGGGGGAGATTTATTCGCTTCGCTCACACTCCGTGCTGTTGCTAAAGCAACGTTCAAACGCAAGCGTTTGTGGCAGAAGTGAAAATTAGTTCATACGAAAATTTAAACATCGCAATCAAATCTCCCCTAACCCCTCTTTTCTAAAGAGGGGGATCGGATCACGAGTTTATACACATTGATAGAGGAAAAAAACATGCAACCCACCCTTTTCATCGACCGCGATGGCACGCTGATTGACGAACCGAAAACCGATTTTCAGATCGATAGTCTGGAAAAACTGAAATTTGAGCCGAATGTGATTCCTGCTTTGCTTAAGCTCAAAGGTAAATACCGTTTTGTAATGGTGTCTAATCAAGACGGGCTAGGCACGGATTCATTCCCGCAAGAAGATTTCGACAAGCCACACAATGCCATGATGGCGCTGTTTAAATCGCAAGGCATTGAATTTGACGAGGTGCTGATTTGCCCGCACAAACCGGAAGATAACTGCGCTTGTCGCAAACCCAAAACCAAACTTTTGAAAAAATATATCGACAAAAAATTGTTTGATCCTGACCGTTCTTTTGTGATTGGCGATCGCGCCACCGACGTGCAGTTGGCGGAAAACCTCGGCATTCGCGCACTGCAATATCACCCTGAAAAATTAAACTGGGATCTGATCGCAGAAAAACTGCTCGGTGAGCCCGTCAGCAACATCGGCAACCGTCCGCCACGTTACGCAGAAGTCGTCCGTAAAACCAAAGAAACGGACATCAAGGTACAAGTATGGCTAGACGAAACGGGCGTGAACCAAATCAGCACGGGCGTGGGCTTTTTTGACCACATGCTGGATCAAATCGCTACCCACGGTGGTTTTCGCATGAATGTCATTTGTAAAGGCGACTTACATATTGACGAACACCACACCGTGGAAGATACAGCTCTCGCGATCGGCACCGCATTGAAGCAAGCTATCGGTGACAAACGCGGCATCGCTCGCTTTGGATTCGTGCTGCCAATGGACGAATGCAAAGCAGAATGCGCTTTGGATTTATCCGGTCGCCCGTGGATCAAATTCAGTGCCAAATTCAAACGGGATAAGGTGGGTGATTTCAGCACCGAACTTACCGAACACTTTTTCCAATCTCTCGCCTTTTCACTGCTTGCGACATTGCACTTAAAAGCGACCGGTGACAACGATCACCACAAAATTGAGAGTTTGTTTAAGGTATTTGGGAGAACGTTAAGACAGGCGATTCGGATTGAGGGAGATGAGTTGCCGAGTTCAAAGGGCGTCTTATAGCTACTACTAATAATTGTCGAATGTGAAGATTGGCATTGTCGGTTCTTTAATGGCAAAAAATAGCGTTTAAAATAGCCGTATTTTATTTGCACGATCTGCAGAGAAAATATTCAAACAGGCTTTCTTTTTCAAAAAAGAGTTTGACATATTGCTAAAAAAACGTATCATACCGCCTCACAAACTGGTTGTGGTGAGATGGCCGAGTAGGCTGAAGGCGCTCCCCTGCTAAGGGAGTATGG
>NZ_DBHLAM010000032.1:2887-48148 GCF_057314195.1 Rodentibacter sp.
AGTACTCGGCTACGAACCGAGCGGTCAAAGGTTCGAATCCTTTCGGGTGCGCCAACTTCTCTCCTTTATCTACTTCCTAATTCATTAGTTTTAAAAGCATCGGTTTAACTCGAGTGTTCTTCCCGATCATCAATGTTTTTCAATAAATAATTACCTTCCGCGTCTGTTAAACTGCGAAATCCGACATTTGTAATTTTGTAAGGATATTGTGTGCGATAAATATAATTGTCGTGGTGATGTCCGTGGAAAATATGTTTTACGCCCATTTTCTGGGCGAGATCATTAATGACTTGGAAGCCCATTGGATGCGGTTTTGGTGCTTCGTGACAGATCAACACATCCGCTTGTTTATTTTCAAGAACTTCAATATCGGAAGGAAAAATTGATGTGCGGTGGCGCAACGGCACGCCACCGTGCCAGATTTTTTCTTGCGGGCTGTATTGACAGTAATGAATCGGATCGAAAAACATCGGACGATTCGGCGGCATCCAGATTTGTCCTCGAAACACGCCGCCCAAGCCCGCAATGCGGGTGCCCTGAATATTTTCAATACGATTATGCAAATTACGGGTTTTCCATTGCGTTCCCCAAATCGCTTCAAATGCGGCAACGGTTTTACTGTCATGATTGCCGTGAATAAACCAAATATCACAATATTGTGCTAGTTTATCCAATGCGTCCGGCGAAGAAAGTTGCAAGTCGCCCAGAATAATCAAGGCAACCTTCTCATTTTGCAGCACGAAAGGATAGAGGTGGTCGTAATTTCCGTGCGGATCGCCTGCATATAAAATCATCTTATTTGCTTTTCAAAATGCTTGGACCGTTTTGTAAACCGTCCAATTCTTCTTCGTTTAACACTTTTTCGATCACCGATTTCACTTGGTTATAACGATCCAAATAACTTGGTGACTCAATTTCAATATAAGGCACTTTGTATTTATCCAATAATTTTTTTAATAATTGTTGAAATTGTTGGCGTTGTTTTTGCGAACCCAAACTGCGTAAACCGTCATCCACCCATTTCGTGTTGTTTTTTAGCAAAATGGTCACATCAAATGGATATTCTTTGATCATTGAATCCAAAAACGGATGAGCTTTGCCCTCGTACTGAATACAAAACGCTTGAGTGGTGATGAAATCCGTGTCGATAAAGGCAATTTTATGCGCATGGCGTACTGCGTAATCAATGTAACGCTGATGCCCTAGCGCCATTTGCGGGTAATCGGAATATTGCATTGCCTGCTCATCGCCGCCGAGCTTTTCAAACACAAACTCGCGTCCATATTCCCAAGCGGAAGTGGTATTAAAAACCGCTGCCAGTTTATTCACTAAGACGCTTTTACCGCTGCTTTCGCCGCCTAAAATCGCCACGGTTTTTGCAAAAAACGGACGCACTTCTTTCGGGATAAATTTCCAATATTGAAACGGTGTAGTGCGAATTTTTGTGGCAGATACGTTAAAGAATGTACGATCCGGATCCACTAACGAAACTTCCAAACCTAAATATTGCTCGTAAGGCGCCTTGTCTTGCGGTTCGCTACTGAATACGATAGATGGCTGAACACCTTTTTCGTAGAACAACGTTTTCACCGCCTCACTCCAAGATTGCCAGCCGTTCGGATAGCTCGGAATGCCGTCTTCAATTAAATGGTGAATGAAAATTTGATTTTTCTGATATTTAAAAATCTGCTGCATCCAACGCAAGCGATCTTGCACCGTCGGCATACGTTTCATTTTGCTATCGTAAAACAATTTTAAATCGCGCTCGGTATCGCTGCAGACAATCACATGCAGTTCATCCACTTTACTGAATGCCTCATAAATCATATTAATGTGGCCGGTATGCACGGGATAAAATTTGCCAAAAATTACGCCGATTTTTTTTTCTTTCGTTGCTGACATGGCTGACCTTTTGTCACATAAGAATGAATGCCGACTATTGTAGGCGAAATAGGCGGATTTTTCACGTTCTGATTTTTCTGAAGGGAGATTTTACGCTATACTGAGCGCGCATTCTCAGGGCAGGGTGAAATTCCCTACCGGTGGTGACAGCCCACGAGCGTTTGGAAAATAATGAGTATTTTGGCTTATTGCCTTCACCTTCTTCGTTTAAAGAAAAAAGCTTATTCAGTGACGAAAGGAATAAAATGGAAGTGCGAAATAGCACCGCATTGAAATGCCTTCCACTGCGTACAGCGGCAAAAAGCGACATGTTTTCCAAAGACAGCAGATTTGGTGAAATTCCAAGGCCGACAGTAAAGTCTGGATGAAAGAGAATAAAGCGGATTGGCTTGCCAACCCGTTCTTTTTATTTGCATTTCTCAGCCCTGATTCTGGTTAATTTTAAAGCGACAAAAGGAAATTACGATGAATCAGTCAATTTTATCCCCGTTCGGCAATAATGCCGAAGAACGCGTACTTAACGCAATCAATGCCTTCAAAAGCGGCAACGGCGTGCTTGTATTAGATGATGAAGATCGCGAAAACGAAGGTGATTTAATCTTCCCGGCCGAAACCATTACAAAGGAACAAATGGCGCAACTTATTCGTTACGGCAGCGGTATTGTATGTTTGTGCATTACTGACGAACGTTGCCGACAACTTGATTTACCGCCGATGGTGAAACATAACAACAGCGTAAACAGAACCGCATTCACAGTGACGATCGAGGCGGCAAAGGGAGTTTCTACCGGTGTATCCGCGGCGGATCGCGTGACGACGATTCAAACCGCAATCGCCGACAATGCGGTGCCGGCGGATTTACATCGCCCGGGACATGTTTTCCCGCTTCGCGCCGCTAATGACGGCGTATTAACGCGTCGCGGTCACACCGAAGCTTCCGTTGATCTGGCCCGCCTTGCCGGTTTTAAGCCAGCCGGTGTAATTTGTGAAATCACTAACGACGACGGCACGATGGCGCGTGCGCCTGAAATCGTGGCATTTGCCCGAAAGTCGGGTTATTCCGTGCTGACCATTGAAGACTTAGTGGCGTATCGTTTGGCGCATAAGGTTTAGGTTAAGCCGGTACGGGAGCAAATCGGAGTGGCAATGGGTTACTTATGTTGCGTATGTTTTTCTTTATGGGCGGCGAAGTCAGCGCCTTTTGCGATCATCCGTAACTGTAGAATGACGCGTTGTTTAAGTTGATCCCGTTCCGATTTATTCATATCCAACGCATTGGCGCCGGCAGTAAAAACAATGGTGACGATGCCTTCTGCTTGTACGTAAGAAATATATTGAGAGTAACCGTTTTTCTGGGCGATATATTCCGCCAGTTCGTCCACAAAATGTTTGATTTCTCGTGCGGCGGCGGTGCGAAACGCTTGGGAGGTGCCGGAGCTTTCACGCAGTAATAAGCGAAAGATATTAGGACTATTGGTGATAAATTCAAAAAAGGTGCCCACCGAAACGGCAATTACACTGCCGCCTGCATCAATACGTTTGCGCGCTTGGCGCATGAGTTGGCGCAACATCAAACCGGCTTCGTCCACCATTTCCAAACCGAGCTCGTCCATATCACCGAAATGACGATAAAAAGAAGTTGGCGCAATACCGGCTTCACGCGCCACTTCACGTAAACTTAAATTAGAAAAACTTTTTTCCGCGCTAAGTTGATTGAACGCCGCATCTACAAGGGCACGGCGGGTTTTTTCTTTTTGGATTGCACGAACACCGGCCATTATTTTTCTCCCGCAAGAATAGACTTCACCGCAGATCCGACCGCATTGGCGACGCGTTCATAGCGGTTCCGTAACGGCGAACCGGGTCGGTACACGAGAGCGATAGAACGAGTAGGTTCCGGGGAGTGGCAAGGAATATATTTTACCCCCTTACGTGAGCCTTCATTTAATACTGCAAGCTCGGGCATAAACGTCATTCCTGCATTGGCGGCTACCATATTACGCAAGGTTTCTAAGCTGGTTGCCTGATAATGCGAATTTTCTTTTGCACCGGCGGCGAAACAGTAATCCATGGTTTGATTACGCAAGCAATGGCCATCGTCCAACATAAGCATTTCTTGTCCTTTAAGTTGATTCATCGAAATTTTTTCTTCTTTTGACCAAGGGTGGGCTTCCGAAACGGCCAGCAGCATTTTTTCGTTGAAAATCGGTACTTCGATAAAAGGTTCGGTTTCTTGAACGCGGGCTAAAATCGCACAATCCAATCGGCCGGTTTCAAGTTGTTCTAGCAGTTGGCTGGTTTGCGCTTCGTAAAGAAAAATTTCCAAATCCGGGAAAGATTCTTTTAAAGTCGGTACGATGTAAGGCAGTAAATAAGGCCCTAGCGTCGGGATTAGACCGATATGTAGCGGGCCGGTCATTTCTTTGCCTTGATTGCTCGCCATTTCTTTTAATAATTTCACTTCGCGCAATACGGTACGGGCCTGTTCCACAAGTAACATACCGGATTGAGTAAATAATACTTTGCGGCTGGTGCGTTCTAATAAAATAATGCCGAGTTCATCTTCTAATTTGCGGATTTGGCCGCTCAAAGTCGGTTGGCTGACATTACAAGAGTCCGCTGCGCGGCGGAAATGCTTATGTTCTGATAGCGCTACTAAGTATTCTAAATCGCGAATGTTCATGATGTTTCCTTATAGAAAAATTCAATCAATAGTATAGAATTAATTGATTGTAACTATATCACAAGTTTCATTATAATCCAGCCCGTAAGTAAAACTTCACCTCAAATTAAGGAGAAAAAATATGGCTTTAACCGATATGACCGGTAAAAAAGTACCGAACGTTACATTCCACACGCGTCAAGGCGATGCTTGGGTCGATGTGACTACAAGCGAATTGTTCGATAACAAAACCGTTGTTGTGTTCTCATTGCCGGGGGCGTTTACGCCGACTTGTTCATCCACGCATTTACCGCGTTATAACGAATTGGCTTGCGAGTTTAAAGCGGCCGGCGTGGATGACATTATCTGCGTTTCAGTAAACGATACTTTTGTGATGAACGCTTGGAAAGCCGATCAAGAATCTGAAAATATCACGGTTATCCCGGATGGTAATGGCGAATTTACCGAAGGTATGGGTATGCTTGTTGGTAAAGAAGATTTAGGGTTTGGCAAACGTTCATGGCGTTATTCTATGCTGGTGAAAAACGGCGTAGTTGAAAAAATGTTCATTGAACCGGAAGAGCCTGGTGATCCGTTTAAAGTTTCCGATGCGGATACGATGATGAAATATTTAAAACCGGGTTGGACAGCCAAACCGTCCGTTTCCGTGTTCACAAAACCGGGTTGTCCATTCTGTGCAAAAGCAAAAGCATTGTTAAAAGCAAAAGGATTTACTTTTGAAGAAATCGTGTTAGGTCGTGATGCAAGCACCATTTCCGTGTGTGCGATTACCGGAAAAACCAGCGTGCCACAAGTTTTCATTGGCGGCGAATACATTGGTGGTAGCGACGATTTAGAAAAATATTTTGCGTAATCAGGAAAGTGATTTAGCGTTATTTATTTAGGATTTGTATGATTAAAAACCGGATCTCATTTGAGATTCGGTTTTTTTATTTTATGTCAACTAACGAGTTGCTCTCACTAATTGGTAATACATATTAGGGCGTGGGGTGGGTGGAAATGGTTCGCCTTTTACACAGGTTACTTCATTTACTTTTGTACCACTTTCAGAGTATTGTCCGTAGATACCTGATTGAGGCACTGATTCTCCAGGATAATATTTCATAATGCATCTCCTCTAAAATTTAGTAAGGTTACTACATGTATCATATATAACAAAAGTTATATACTTAGATGTATAAATATAGATAGATACAATAAATTCAAGTATTCACAATAATTAATTTTGTAAAAAGGAAATTATGCAAAATATCACTATTATCGACACCGGCTGCGCTAATCTCTCCTCTGTCAAATTTGCTTTTAACCGCTTGGGTTATCGCGCCGAAATTACGCGAGATATTCGCAAAATTCAATCTGCCGATAAATTGCTGCTGCCCGGTGTGGGCACGGCAATGGCGGCGATGCGGAATTTGGCAGAACGTAACCTGATTGATTGCATCCGCAACGCCACCCAACCTATGCTTGGTATTTGCTTGGGTATGCAGTTGATGACCGAATTTTCCACCGAAGGCAATGTGGCGACACTCGGCTTAATGAGTGGGCAGACGGATCTTATCCCTGATAGCGGTTTGCCGTTGCCACACATGGGCTGGAACAAAGTGCGTTACACGCCAGACCATCCGCTGTTTACCGGCATTAAACAGGACAGTCATTTTTATTTTGTGCACAGCTACGCCGTGCAACCCAATCAAAACACGCTTGCGACAAGCCATTACAGCGTAGATTTCTCCGCCGCCATCGCCAATAGAAATTTCTACGGTGTGCAGTTTCATCCGGAACGTTCGGGTAAAAACGGCGCGTTATTGTTGAGGAATTTTGTGGAGAAGGTGAAATAGACTACAGATCTAAAATAACGCACGATCCCCCTCTTTGCTAAAGAGGGGAACTGATTACATTACACAGGAAAACCTATGCAAACATCACAAATTATCCCCGCCCTCGATCTTATCGACGGGCACGTTGTCCGCCTACATCAGGGCGATTATGCGCAGCAGACCACTTACAGCGACAATCCCATTGAGCAGTTCGCAAGCTATATTCAACAAGGTGCGCAGCAGTTGCATTTGGTTGATTTAACCGGTGCCAAAGAGCCAACGAAAAGACAAACCGCACTTATCGGCAAGATTATCGCCGCCACGCAAAGCAACATTCAGGTGGGCGGTGGCGTTCGTACCGAACAGGATGTTGCCGATTTGCTTGCGGTAGGCGCGAACCGCGTGGTGATTGGTTCTACGGCAGTGACACAACCCGATATGGTGCAAGGCTGGTTTACTAAATATGGCGCGGAGAAATTCGTGTTGGCGCTAGACGTGCGCATTGAAAACGGGCAGAAACTGGTAGCGATTAAAGGTTGGCAGGAAACCAGTGCGCTGACCCTAGAAAACGTCGTGGAAAACTACCGCACTTTTGGCTTGCAACATGTGCTTTGCACCGACATTTCCCGCGACGGCACGCTGGCGGGTTCCAACGTGCAACTTTATCGTGAAGTATGCGCCAAGTTTCCGGATGTGCAGTTCCAGTCTTCCGGCGGCATCGGTTCATTGGCGGATATCGAGGCTCTCAAAGGCACAGGCGTGGCGGGCGTAATTGTGGGGCGTGCTTTGTTGGAAGGCAAATTTAATGTAGCGGAGGCAATTGAATGTTGGCAAAACGGATAATTCCTTGTTTGGACGTGCGCGACGGACAGGTGGTGAAAGGCGTACAGTTTCGTAATCATGAAATCATCGGCGACATCGTGCCGCTGGCGCAACGTTATGCGCAGGAAGGCGCCGACGAGCTAGTGTTTTATGATATTACCGCCTCTTCTGACGGTCGCACCGTGGATAAAAGCTGGGTGGAGCGCGTGGCGCAAGTCATCGACATTCCGTTCTGTGTGGCGGGCGGCATTAAAACCATCGCGGATGCCGAACAGATTTTTGCTTTCGGCGCGGATAAAATTTCCATTAATTCTCCCGCCCTTGCCGACCCTGATTTGATTTCCCGCTTGGCGGAACGTTTTGGCGTGCAGGCCATCGTGGTGGGCATTGACAGCTGGTTTGAGCAGGAAACGGGCAAATATTGGGTGAACCAATACAGTGGCGATGAAAAACGCACCCGTCAAACCAACTGGCAGTTGTTAGATTGGGTAGCCGAAGTGCAACAACGCGGCGCCGGCGAAATTGTGTTGAACATGATGAACCAAGACGGCGTACGCAACGGCTATGATTTAGCGCAACTGAAACTGGTACGCCAAGCTTGCCACGTCCCGCTAATCGCCTCCGGCGGCGCGGGCGAAATGGTGCATTTCCGCGATGCGTTTATGGAAGCCAATGTGGATGGCGCGCTAGCCGCGAGTGTGTTTCATAAGCAGATTATTAATATCGGTGAACTGAAAGATTATTTGGCGCAGGAAGGCGTGGAAGTGCGGTGCTAACGCGAAAAGTGCGGTCGTTTTTGAAAGTATTTTTCAGTATCATGTAGCAAATATATAAAGCCATCTGAATGAAGTATGAATCGGAGTTATAAAATAGCACCGCATTGGAGGGCGCCTCAATGCGGTGCTATTTTGTGAGTTCATTTCAGTTTTGTGCAACAGCGGCATTTTATAAAACGATGGCGTACGAATTCTAACGCGTGCTGAAATAAGCAGAAGAGTAAGTTATGAAAAAAAGGCGCAAAAACGACAAATTACGATCACGATATAACAGCAGAAAATACGATTAAGCATTATGAGGAAATTTGGGGCTATCGTAATTTCTTTGTAACCTTTTTTTAGACTAAATTTTGAGGAAAAACGATGCTAAACACACAAAACATCAACTGGCAAAAAATCAATAACCTCCTCCCTGTTATCGTGCAGGATGCTACCACTTGTGAGGTGTTGATGCTGGGGTATATGAATCCGGAGGCGTTGGAGAAAACCTTAGCGGAGAAAAGAGTGACGTTTTTTTCCCGTACGAAAAACCATCTGTGGACGAAAGGGGAAACCTCGGGCAATTTTTTAAACGTGGTGGATATGAGCTTGGATTGCGATCAGGACACCTTATTGATTTTGACGAATCCCATAGGAGCAACGTGCCATACGGGGGAAAAAAGCTGTTTCCATCGATTTGAGCGAGAAGCGGTTGGAAACTGGACGTGGTTCGCTAAATTAGAGCAGCATCTTGCCGAGAAGAAAAACGCTGCTCCTACAAGCTCATACACAGCAACTCTACATGCTAAAGGCATCAATAAAATCGCTCAAAAAGTTGGTGAAGAGGGCGTGGAAACGGCCATTGCCGCAGTAACCCGTGACAAGGCGGAAATCATTTCCGAAGCAGCGGATTTGGTTTATCACTTAACCGTGCTATTACATAATCAAGAACTACGTTGGTGCGATATTATTGCTAAGTTACAAGAGCGCCATCAAGGGATCGGGTTGCATCAGGAAGGGGCGAATAAATAATATTGATGTTTTCGTCCTTTTTAGTAAAACGCGAAATGCTTGTTAAAAGAGTAAACTTATAGCAATAAAGGAAACCAGATGGATTTACATAATATTCGCGAAGAATACCGTAAACGTGTGTTATCGCAGCACGATTGTCATGAGAACCCAATTAAACAATTTGAGCTTTGGCTGAATGAAGCGATAACCGGTCAAGTAAACGAACCGACCGCAGTGAATGTGGCGACAGTAGATGAAAACGGCAGACCAAGCGGCCGCATTGTATTGTTAAAAGAAGTAAACGAACAAGGTTTCGTATTTTTCACCAATTATCACGGTCGCAAAGGACGCGCTATTGAATGTAATCCGTTCGTTGCATTGACTTTCTTTTGGCCCGAATTGGAACGTCAAGTACGTATTGAAGGCAAAGCGGTGAAAATTCCTGCCACACAATCGGACGAATATTTTGCCAGTCGTCCATATTCCAGTCGCATCGGCGCTTGGGCGAGCGAACAAAGTGCGGTTATTTCCGGTTATCAATCATTGCTCGCCAGAGCCGCATTAATGGCGGCCAAGCATCCTCTGAATGTCCCACGACCACCGCATTGGGGCGGCTATTTAGTGGTGCCCGATGCGGTCGAGTTTTGGCAAGGTCGTCCAAGCCGTTTGCATGATCGCATTCGTTATCGCTTAGAAAATAGCGAATGGATCCGAGAACGCCTTTCGCCTTAGTGGTAATTGCTCCCTTTCTTCAACGTAAAAAAATTACCTAGTTGGTTCATACGAAAAAATGCGGTGTGCGTTCATATATTGAGCAATTCCAATTCATTCGAAATTGGCGTTATTTTCCCGAAAAAGTTCACATAGTTTGGCAAAAAACGGTAGAATGACGCCATTTTTAATTCAATGAGCCGAGGTATGTATGGATGTTTTAATGGGCATTCTGGGTATGGCGGTATTACTCGCCATCGCAATTTTATTTTCTAACAATCGTCGCGCAATCAACTGGCGAACAGTGATAGGGGCTCTTGCAATTCAAATCGGATTTGCGGCCCTTATTTTATATGTACCGGCAGGTAAAAACGCCTTAGGCGCGACTGCCGATGCAGTGGCTAATGTGATTGCCTACGGTAATGAAGGGATTAACTTTGTATTTGGCGGCTTAGCCGATCCAAGCAAACCAACCGGCTTTATTTTTGCCGTAAAAGTGTTGCCAATCATTGTCTTTTTCTCCGGATTGATT
This sequence comes from Rodentibacter sp., assembly GCF_057314195.1. Lineage (NCBI taxonomy): Bacteria > Pseudomonadati > Pseudomonadota > Gammaproteobacteria > Pasteurellales > Pasteurellaceae > Rodentibacter > Rodentibacter sp. The sequence goes on from NZ_DBHLAM010000032.1 coordinate 13,121, forward strand.
TCCGTACTTTACTACTTAGGCATTATGCAAGTCGTGATTAAAATCATCGGCGGCGCATTGCAAAAAGTATTGGGTACTTCCAAAACGGAATCTATGTCTGCTGCGGCAAACATTTTTGTAGGGCAAACCGAAGCGCCGTTAGTGGTAAAACCCTATATCAGCCGGATGACCGAATCCGAACTGTTCGCCATCATGGCCGGCGGCACCGCATCCATCGCGGGTTCTGTGATGGCCGGCTACGCGGGGATGGGCGTTTCTCTGACTTACTTAATCGCCGCATCATTCATGGCGGCGCCGGCGGGTTTGTTGTTTGCAAAAATTCTTTATCCGCAAACCGAAAAATTTAACGATATTCAACCTGAAATCACCGACGCTGAGAAACCGTCCAACCTGTTAGAGGCCATGGCAGGCGGCGCCAGTGCGGGTATGCAATTGGCTCTAAACGTCGGCGCGATGTTGATCGCATTCGTGGCGTTAATCGCGTTGATTAACGGCATTTTAGGCGGTATCGGAGGTTGGTTTGGTTACGGCGAGTTAACCTTACAATCCATCTTTGGTTGGATCTTTAAACCGCTTGCGTACTTAATCGGCGTATCTTGGCAAGAATCCGGTATTGCCGGCGAAATGATTGGGATGAAACTCGCAGTGAATGAATTCGTAGGCTATCTTGAATTTGCCAAATACTTACAACCGGATGCGGCTGTGGTATTAAGCGAAAAAACCAAAGCGATTATCACTTTCGCCCTGTGTGGTTTCGCCAATTTCAGCTCTATCGCTATTTTAATCGGCGGTTTGGGCGGAATTGCTCCGAATCGTCGTGGCGACATCGCACGCTTAGGTTTGAGAGCAGTCGTTGCCGGTACGCTGGCTAACTTAATGAGCGCTACCATTGCAGGTCTTTTTATTGGGTTAAGTGGCACGGCACTATAAAGTACGAACGATTTTCCGAAAGTTTTTTGCACCACGACCACGGATATACGTGGTGCCTTTATTTTAATTTAGTCAAAAAAGAGGTAATAGCATGACTCCACACATTAACGCACCCGAAGGTGCATTTGCCGATGCGGTGCTGATGCCGGGCGATCCGCTACGCGCTAAATATATCGCCGAAACATTTTTGCAAGACGTCAAAGAAGTGACCAATGTGCGCAATATGCTTGGTTTTACCGGCACTTATAAAGGCCGTAAAATTTCCGTAATGGGACATGGCATGGGCATTCCGTCTTGCTCCATCTACGCGAAAGAATTAATTACCGAATATGGCGTGAAAAAGATCATTCGTGTCGGTTCTTGTGGCGCCGTGAAAATGGACGCCAAGGTGCGCGATGTGATTATCGGTTTAGGGGCTTGTACTGACTCCAAAGTGAACCGCATTCGTTTTAAGGATAACGACTTCGCCGCTATCGCCGATTTCGGTTTGACCAGTGCGGCGGTTGAAGCGGCTAAACAAAAAGGTATTCCGGTCAAAGTGGGTAATTTATTTTCCGCCGATTTATTTTACACGCCGGACGTTGAAATGTTCGACGTAATGGAAAAATATGGCATCCTCGGCGTGGAAATGGAAGCGGCGGGCATCTACGGCGTCGCAGCTGAATTTGGCGCACGCGCATTAACGATCTGCACCGTTTCGGATCACATTCGTACGCACGAACAAACCAGTGCCGAAGAGCGTCAATTGACTTTCAATGAAATGATCGAAATCGCATTAGAAAGTATTTTAATTGATGATAAAAACGCGTAATTGGCGTTTTTAAGAAAGAAAAATGCGGTGAATTTCACCGCATTGACGACTTACTGATTTAGCACCGCATTGGCGACTTACTGATTCAGCACCGCATTGGCGACTTACTGATTTAGCACCGCATTGACGGCTTACTAATTCAGTATCGCATTACACAAAAAATGCACCGACAAAAGCCCTCAAACGCAATTCAACTGCTGCGCAAACGTTTTCGTTTCCCTCGATTTTCCTTTATAATAGCTCGCAATTTTTGTTTCAATTCAACCTCAAAGGTAATCCTCATGTTCCAAATTTTCCGTGGCTCACCTGCCCTTTCCGAATTCCGTATCAACGCCTTAATGCAAAAATTCCGACAAAATGATCTGCCGGTGAATGCCGTATATGCCGAATACGTACATTTTGTAGAACTCAATGCGGTGCTCTCGGAGAAGCAGGAAACTAAGCTCAAAGAATTACTCCATTACGGCCAGACTCTTGCCGAACATGAAGCCAAAGGGGAAAGTTTTATTGTGATTCCGCGGGTCGGCACCATTTCCTCTTGGTCGTCTAAAGCCACCGATATTGCCCATAACTGCGGCTTAAATGAAGTGGAACGTATTGAGCGTGGTTTGGTGTATTACTTTGAATTGACACAGCCGTTAGATGAAAAAACGACGGAAAAACTGACCGCACTTTTACATGACCGTATGATGGAAACCGTAGTGCGCAAGGCTGATGAGGCGGAAGTGTTGTTCCGTCAACAAGAACCAAAACCGTTCAAAACCGTGGATATTTTAAACGGCGGACGCAGTGCTTTAGAAAGTGCCAACGTGGAACTTGGCTTGGCATTGGCGGAAGATGAAATCGATTATTTGATGGAAAATTTCACCGCACTTGGACGCAATCCGCACGACATCGAACTGTACATGTTCGCGCAAGCCAACTCTGAACACTGCCGCCATAAAATTTTTAATGCCGACTGGGTTATCGACGGCAAAAAACAGGATAAATCCCTGTTCAAAATGATCAAAAATACCTTTGAGAAAACCCCTGATTTTGTGCTTTCCGCGTATAAAGACAACGCGGCGGTGATGGAAGGCTCCAAAGCGGGGCGTTTCTTCCCGGATCAAGACGGCATTTACCGTTATCACAATGAAGATACCCATATTTTGATGAAAGTGGAAACCCACAACCACCCGACTGCCATTTCCCCATTCCCGGGTGCGGCAACCGGCTCCGGTGGCGAAATCCGTGACGAAGGAGCGACCGGTCGCGGCGCCAAACCAAAAGCGGGTTTGGTGGGCTTCTCTGTATCCAACTTATGCATTCCAAACTTTGAACAACCTTGGGAAGCGCCGCTTTCCAAACCGAACCGTATTGCTTCCGCCTTAGACATTATGCTGGAAGGCCCCTTAGGTGGTGCGGCGTTTAACAACGAATTTGGTCGCCCTGCATTGCTCGGCTATTTCCGTACTTACGAACAAAAAGTAAATAGCTTCAACGGCGAAGAAGTACGTGGCTACCACAAACCGATCATGTTGGCGGGCGGTATCGGCAACATTCGTGCCGAACACGTGCAAAAAGGCGACATTCCGGTGGGCGCAAAACTGGTTGTGCTTGGTGGCCCTGCCATGAACATCGGCTTGGGCGGTGGCGCAGCGTCTTCGATGGCATCCGGCAAATCCAAAGAAAACTTGGATTTCGCCTCCGTACAACGGGACAACCCGGAAATGGAACGTCGCTGCCAAGAAGTGATTGACCGTTGCTGGCAGCTGGGCGATGACAACCCGATTGCCTTTATTCACGACGTGGGCGCGGGCGGTTTATCTAACGCTATGCCGGAATTGGTGCATGACGGCGGCCGTGGCGGTAAATTCGAGCTCCGCAAAATCTTAAGCGATGAGCGCGAAATGAGCCCATTGGAAATCTGGTGTAACGAATCACAAGAGCGTTATGTGCTTGCCATTCACCCGGAAAAACTACCGCACTTTGAGGAACTTTGCCGTCGTGAACGCGCGCCTTATGCGGTGATCGGTGAAGCCACGGAAGAAGAACATTTAACCTTACATGACGAGCATTTCAACAACAATCCGATTGATTTACCGATGGGCGTGTTGCTCGGCAAAACCCCGAAAATGACCCGCAATGTGCAAACCGCAAGCGTTAATGGCGAACCGCTCGAACAAAGCCAAATTCAATTAAAAGAGGCGTTACATCGTGTGCTTCGTTTGCCTGCGGTGGCAGAAAAAACCTTCTTAATCACCATCGGTGACCGCACGGTGACCGGCATGGTGGCGCGTGATCAAATGGTCGGCCCGTGGCAAGTACCGGTGGCAGACTGCGCAGTGACCACGGCGACCTTAGACAGCTACTATGGCGAAGCCATGTCCATGGGCGAACGTACGCCGGTAGCATTACTCGATTTCGCTGCCTCTGCCCGTTTAGCCGTGGCAGAATCCCTCACCAACATTGCCGCTACGAATATCGGCGACATTAAACGCATTAAATTGTCTGCCAACTGGATGTCCGCCGCAGGCCACAAAGGCGAAGATGCTGGATTATATGCCGCGGTGAAAGCCGTGGGCGAAGAACTTTGCCCGCAATTAGGCTTAACCATTCCGGTGGGCAAAGACTCCATGTCCATGAAAACCACTTGGCAGGAAAATGGCGAGCAAAAAAGCGTGACTTCGCCGCTTTCTTTGATTATCAGCGCCTTCGCCCGCGTGGAAGATGTGCGAAAAGCCGTCACCCCACAATTACGCACTGACAAAGGGCAATCCCGCTTGTTGTTGGTGGATTTGGGCGAAGGCAACAACCGCTTGGGTGCTACGGCGTTAGCGCAGGTGTATGCGCAACTTGGTGACAAACCGGCGGATGTAGTCAACGCCGACACATTGAAAAACTTCTTTAACGCCATGCAGGACTTGGTGGCGCAAGAAAAATTATTGGCATATCACGACCGCTCCGATGGCGGGCTAATCGTCACCTTGGCAGAAATGGCCTTTGCCGGACATTGTGGCGTAGCAGTGGATATCAGCGCCTTGGGCGACAACGATTTAGCCGTGTTATTTAACGAAGAATTAGGCGCAGTGATTCAAGTGCGCGACAGCGATTTGAGTCTCGTGCGCGACGTCTTCGCTAAACACAATGTGTTGCACTTAGTGAAAGAATTAGGCGCCGTGACTGAAGACGACGAAATCGAAATCACCCGTGGCAACAAAGTGTTACTCAATGAAAAACGCTCCGACTTACGCGGCATTTGGGCGGAATTGACCCATCAAATGCAACGCTTGCGCGACAACCCGGAATGTGCCGACCAAGAATTTGCCGCGAAGAAAAATCCGCAGGACAAAGGCTTCTCCGCCTATTTAACCTACGACCCAAGCGAAGACATTGCTGCGCCTTATATTGCCACCGGTAAACGTCCGAAAGTGGCGGTATTGCGCGAGCAAGGCGTCAACAGCCATGTTGAAATGGCGGCTGCATTTGACCGCGCCGGCTTTGAGGCTATCGACGTACACATGAGCGACTTGCACAACCGCCGTTATGACTTGCAACACTTCAATGCCTTGGTGGCGTGCGGCGGCTTCTCTTACGGCGACGTGCTCGGCGCCGGTGGCGGTTGGGCGAAATCCATTTTATTTAACCCACACTTACGGGATCAATTCAGCCAATTCTTTGAACGTGAAGATACGCTCGCACTTGGCATTTGTAACGGCTGCCAAATGCTTTCCACTTTAGCGGAAATCATTCCGGGCACAGAAAACTGGCCACGTTTCGTGCGCAATAAATCCGAACGTTTCGAAGCCCGCGCCGCCTTGGTTCGCATTAACGAAAGCAACTCCCTATGGTTCCAAGGCATGGCAGGCTCCCACATGCCAATTGCCGTTTCCCACGGTGAGGGCAGAGTAGAATTCAAAACACCTGAAAATTTAACCGCACTTCAATCACAAAACTTGATCGTGGCGCAATACATCGATAACAACCTCAACCCGACAGAAGTGTATCCGGCGAACCCGAATGGCTCCGCCCTCGGCATCACCGCCCTTTCCAATACCAACGGTCGCGTCGCCATCATGATGCCACACCCGGAACGCGTCTTCCGCACCGTGAGCAACTCATGGCATCCGGAAGAGTGGGGGGAAGATGGGGCTTGGATGCGGATTTTTAGGAATGCGAGGGTGCAGCTTTAATAATTTAAGATAAATAAAACCGACTGGAAATAGTCGGTTTTATTTATACCTTAGAATCTATATCTATCCGTTAATATTTCATAACGTGGTATAAATTAAACTTGCAATATATAAAACAATCCATATTGGGGCTAATAATATAGTAATAATTATTCCTAGAGTAAATATAGGCTTGCTATCAATAGATGACTGTTGCAATAAGAAATCTTTACTTTTATCTAGATAGCGTGTTGCTTTATTAGTTAATAATGCCACAAGGAATACCCAAGACCATAGTGAAGTTAATAAGCTTGATAAAAATATTATTCCTTCAGGGAAAGCAAAAAATACTTCAGTATTTCCATTTATAATGTCGAATGAGCCATCACCTTTATCTATTAAATAAGCATCTGTAATAAATTGAAATAATATACTAACTTCCATAGGGTTAGATATCCAAGAAACTAAGTTGTTATAAAATGTATTAAAAGAAAAATTTCGTGTAAAAAGTAGTTCCTTTATTGTGGTATAAGATAAAACAAAGATGGTTATTGATAGAGCGGTATTGAAAATTACAACTAGTATTTGTTTGATTATATGAGAATTTATATATCTATTAAATAACCAGCGAGTAATGCAAGATGAGATATAATCAATTACTATTCCAATAAAGAAAAACCAAAGAAAGTTATATATTATAGGTGTGACTGGATTACCAAATATCCATTGTTTATTAGGGTGTGATAATAAATAAGAATAAGATAACAATATTAAAATCCATAGAGAGCTTATGATGCTTGAAGATATAAATGATCTGCAGGAAATAATTTTCTTTCCATAAATTATATCAGTCAGAAAGATTGAATTTACAAGGAAAGATGATACTTTTCTTTGAGTTTTAAGATCTTGTAAAAATTTAGGAATTTTTTTTGCAATACTACCATTACCAAAAGCATCATCTAAATATTTTAGAATTTTTAACATGGCGGCAATGATTACTGGGATGCTAATAAGTCCAATCTCTAGAGTCATTTTGTTTTTCTCTTTTAAATAAAAAATAGGCTATTTATTATACATTATGGATTATAAAATTTCTCCACAATAGCGCGCGTCTCCTGACGCGTGCTTTTTTATGCTCTGAATTTTTGGCACGCGTCGGGAGACGCGCGCTAGCGGTGATTTGTCGGAGTTAAAAATAGCACCGCATTGAAAGCTTCATTGAAGCCTTCAATGCGGTGCTATTTTTAGTGGAAACCCGCAATAACAGATATTGCGGCGTTTGTGTGGGTGGTGGCCGAATTAATGTCTCGGTAAGTAACGGGTCGGATCCACCGATTTGCCTTTGTAGCGAATTTCAAAGTGGAGTTTTACCGCATTGGTGCCTGAGCTGCCCATTTTGGCAATTTCTTGCCCCGCTTTGATTTCTTGTTGGTCGGCAACGAGAATTTTATCGTTATGTGCGTAAGCACTTAAGAAATCATCATTATGTTTAATAATGATTAGGTTGCCGTAACCGCGTAGTGCGTTGCCGGCATAGACCACGCGCCCCGCGGCTGCCGCTTTAACCGCTTGACCGCGTGAGCCCGCGATATCGATTCCTTTATTACCGCCGTCAGAATTAGAAAAACCTTGGATGATGTTGCCTGTTGCCGGCCATTGCCAAGCAACATTAGAAGCGATCGGCGCGATGACATTAGCGTTTGTCGCCGTTGTATTTTCTTCCGTGGCGGCCGGCGCGCTTGGTGTGTTACTTGACGTGTTATAAGTCGGTGTTGGTGTGACGGAAGGTACGCCGGCGCCGGATTTAACCGGGCCGATAATGCTGCCGTCTGAACCAATTTGCGTGCCGTTTGCGCCCGGCGTATAGGTGACTGCGGGTGTGCTGTTCACCGCGTTCGATGCGGTGCTCGCAGCGACGGTCGAGGTGATGGTTTTAGTTGAACAATTACCGATTTTCAAGGTTTGCCCTACACTTAAATGATAAGGTTCGGACATATTGTTTAAGGCCGCTAACTCTTTTACGTCAATACCTGCCAGATATGCGATAAGGAACATGGTGTCGCCTTTGTTCACTTTATAAGTGGCACCTTTGTAAGAACCTTTTTGGATCTGGCTGTAATCCGGTGCATTGGTATTTGGGTTGCGCGGCACATTAACATGCTGCGCTCCACTACAATCGGAAACGGTTTTGCTCACGGTTTGAGTTTGCGCTTGTGTTTGCGTTTGCGCAGCGGGCTGATAAGTTGGTTGGAAATTTGGTTGTGGTGCTTGTTTGCCGGCAGGCACGCTGTTACCCATATTGTTCGGCATAGAATTTTGTTGAATTTCAGGTTGCCAACTACCGCCAGCATTGCGATTATCAACCGGTTGCATTATTCCCGGAGAAAGAGAGCCGCCGGCATTTTCAATCGGCGCTTGCGTATTTGAAGAACAGGCCGTCAAAATCGCAACGCTTAAAGGCAAGAGTAAAAACGATTTGTTCATTTATTTTTCCTTCTTATTTCATTCCGTTCGGCATAGCTTGATATTCGATTTCCGGCATAAAGCTACCGCCGGCGATAGCGCCGGTCCCCTCCACCGGCAGCATGATGCCGTCCGGTAAGCTTTCAGCGTCTTTTGGTGGTTCGGAAGAACACGCGCTTAGTACGAACGCGATAGATAAGGCAAGTAATAATTTGTTCATTATTTATCCTATTTTATTTCAAAATTAAATAAGCAATTACGGCAAGTACAACAACTGACCAGCCGATAATTTCGATAGATTTGCGTAATTTTGCGGCAAATTTTTCCCCGCCCCAAGCGGCTAATTTCGCTACGAGCAAGAAACGCGCTGCGCGAGAAATCAGCGCGGTTAGGACGAACGGCAAAAATGCCATTTGCATCACGCCCGCACAGATCGTAAAAACTTTGTACGGAATCGGGCTGAAGCCGGCAACAAACACTACCAACACGCCCCATTGTTCAAACCAGCCGACTGCCTTTGCCCAATGTGCGCCGTACCCCCATTGTTGCACGACACCTTGCACCCAATCGGTGGCGAAATAACCAACGGCATAACCGATCATTCCGCCTAAGACCGAAGCAATCGTTGTATAAAGTGCGAATCTGATTGCACTTTTTGGCTTTGCCATGGACATCGGAATTAACATCACATCCGGCGGAATCGGGAAGAAGATCGCTTCGATAAAACTCACGAAAGACAACCAAAACGCCGCAAAACGGTGCTTCGACCAAGCCATGGTTTTATCGTACATTGCACCAAAAATATTTATTCTATTCATCTTTTGCATTTAAATTCGACAAAAAAACGCATTATTCACGTTCCAACCAGCCTTGTAAAGCTTGCAATGAGTGATGCGCTGTCATATCCGCTTGAATCGGTGTGATGGAAACGTAGCCGTTTTTCACCGCATAAAAATCCGTACCTTCGCTTTCGTCTTGTGGCAAGCCGGAAGGACCGATCCAGTAAATGGCTTCATCCCGCGGATCTTTTTGTTTAATCACTTCCGCCGCGGAAGAACGATAACCTAAACGACACACTTGGTAACCTTTGAGTTCGTCGTAAGGTAGATCCGGCACGTTAATGTTAATAATTTCACGTGGGTTTAATAATTGGTTATGCAATTTCGGAATCAAATCCGCCACCACACGCGCCGCCGTTTCATAATGCTGACGGCCGTCCAGCGACACTGCGATGGCCGGTAAGCCCAAGTGACGCCCTTCCAATGCGGCAGCTACGGTGCCGGAATACAGCGTATCGTCGCCCATATTGCAACCGGCGTTAATACCTGACACCACCAAATCCACTCGGCCGGACAAAAAGCCATTTAACGCCAAATGTACGCAATCCGCTGGCGTACCGTTAATGCAATAATCACCGTTATCCAAATGGCGCGGACGTAACGGTTCCACTAAGGTCAGCGAACCGGAAGCCGCACTGCGGTTACGATCCGGTGCGACAATCACTACATCGGCAAATTTGCGCAATTCCGCCGCTAAAACCCGAATGCCTTCGGCGTGAAAGCCGTCGTCATTACTTAATAAAATTCGCATTGTACTTCCTTATGATTGGGAGCTATAGATCGCAGATGTCATATTTGTGAGCTCAACAAAGCTTAACTAATTCTCGAACCAATGCGGTGGCATAACTGCCTGCCGGTAGGTAAAAATTTAATTTCAGCCCGTCTTCGATAAATTGCCAATGAAAATCCTGCGCGCGCATTAATAACGGACGGCGCGCGGCTTTCATTTTTTCCTGTTTCATCAATGGTGCAAACGCATCGTGCCGCGCCACAATCGTATTTTCGATGTCTGCGGCGGCGAGGTTCGGTTCGCCGATTAACGGCCCGGTGAGTAAGATATCATTGTGCGCCAGACGGGCCTCCAATGCGGTGCTATTTTCACCTTCCGCAACCTGAAACCAACTGTGTGAGCCGTTTAATTGCAGGATATCGTTCGGCAAAATTCGATTCGCCACGCCTTGCTCAATGCGCGCCGCCACCACTAAATTAAAAATTTCGCTACGCGCAGCGGACAGGAAAAAACTGCGTTTTTTACGCTCTTTGACCTTAATTTCACCTTGCGCCCAACGCAATGCCTGCGTCAGATTATAACCGTCGCGACCGAAACGTTGTTCTGTAAAATAATTCGGAAAACCGACATTTTGCACCAAATCCAAGCGCGTTTTCAGTTCATCGGTCGGTTGCGCGCTGCGTAATAAAATTTCGAAATAATTGCCCCGTAAGCTGCCGGTACGGATTTTACGGTTATGTCGGGTCACGGCTAAAATTTCCACGCCCTCCAATTCAAAGCGGCTGAAATCCGGCGTTTCTCGTCCCGGCATCTGTAGGCAAAACCATTGTTCGGTAACGGCTTGACGATCTTTTAAGCCGGCATAACTCATATTGCGTTCCGATACGCCGGCAAATTTCGCCAATTTTTCACCGACAAATAAAGTGGTTGCGTCGGTTTTGCGCACTTTCAATGCCACGAATTCGCCTTCGCCCGACATGTCGTAGCCGAGATCTTCTTTTACAATAAAATCGGCACATTGTTGTTTTAGCAACGCGGTAGATTGTGGTGGCGCGCTTAAGGTGAGATAAGGCAATTGTTCGAGCATGATTTCGGGGTTTTATCGAAAAATAACGGAGCGAAATTTTATGCGACTTTCGCCTATTTATCCACTAAAATAAGCGCACTTTTTACCCCCAATAAGGAACCGATTATGACTGACTTTACCGAGCTTCAAAGTGAAACTCGCGAAATTATCGCCGATTTGTTAAACGACGGCAGCGATCCTGCTGCACTTTATATTATTGAACATCACGTGGCGCATGATAATTTCGACTTATTAGAAAAAATCGCGCTGGATGCGTTCAAAATGGGCTATGAAGTGTCTGAAGCGGAAGAGTTTGAAGATGATGACGGCAAGCCGCTTTTTTGTTTCGACATTATTAGCGAAGTGGAATTAAAGGCAGAAATTATCGACGCGCAACAAAAAGAAATTTTGCCGTTAATCGAACGGCATCAAGGCGTTTACGACGGTTGGGGCACCTATTTTGAGGATCCGAACGCCGACGAAGACGAATATGGTAATGACGGCGAATTTTTCGACGAAGAGGACGAAGAGGAGGAGGAAGAAGTCGAAGAGGAAGCCGAAGGCAAGCGTTTACATTAATTAACTTCAAACCGCATCTAAATCGTGCGGTCTTTTTTACGGAGAAATGATGAAATTAAAAACCTTAAGTCTCGCTTTATTGGCCTTTTCTTTTGTTTTATCGGCGCGCGCTGACGCTGACGCCGCACAACCGAACAATGTCATCGCCTTCAATGTCGAGGCGGAACGCCAAATCGAACGCGATTTAATGCAAGTGAATTTATTCTATCAAAGCGAAGGCAAAAATTTGTCGGAGCTCAATAAAACCGTTAATACGCGTTTAAATAAAGCAATCGGCATCGCCAAACAATATCCTGCAGTGGCAATTCAAGGCAACACGCGTAATACCATGGTGCAATATGATGGCAAAGGCAAACAAAGCGGCTGGCTGGCGCGCGTTGAACTTATGTTGGAAAGCAAAGATTCGCAAGCGCTGTCCGACGTAATTAACGCCTTAGACGACACGCTCGCAATCGAAAATATTTCGGCATCGGTGTCCGACGAGAAATTAACGCATGTAGAAAACGAACTCACTCAAGCCGTTCTGGAAAAATTCAAAAATAAAGCTTTGTTAATTCAAAATACTCTGCAGATGAAAAATTATCGCGTGATGGATTTGAATATCTCTGCAGCCAATGAACACAATTATGCGCGCGTCTATTATGAGCCGACGGCGAAATCCGCGCTTACGCTTTCGGAATCTGCCTCCAATGCGGTGCCGTTGGAGAATGGCAAAGAAACCGTACGTATGCGTGTTGAGGGACGAATCGAGTTGCTTAGCGATTAATTTGCTATACAATTCTTTTTTCTTCTATACAATGGCGACACTTTTTATACAAATAAGGAAACTGCAATGAACGTAGCAAAAAACGTGGTGGTGAGCATTGCTTACCAAGTGCGCACGCAAGACGGCGTGTTAGTGGACGAGGCGCCGGCGAATCAACCGTTGGAATATTTACAAGGCCACAATAATTTAGTCATCGGTCTTGAAAAAGCCCTTGAAGGCAAAGCGGTGGGCGATAAATTCGAAGTGCGTGTGCAACCGGAGGAAGGTTACGGCGAATACAACGAAAGCATGGTGCAACGTGTACCAAAAGAGGTGTTCCAAGGCGTAGATGAATTGCAAGTGGGAATGCGTTTCTTGGCAGACACCGACATCGGCCCGGTTCCTGTGGTGATTACCGAAGTGGACGATGACGAAGTCGTCGTGGACGGTAACCATATGTTAGCCGGTCAAGAATTACACTTTACCGTAGAAGTGGTCGCTACCCGCGAAGCGACTTTGGAAGAAATCGCTCATGGCCATGTGCACGGCGCGCACGATCACCATCATCATGACGATGAAGATGGCCACGGCTGCGGTTGTGGCGGGCACGGCCATCACCATGCTCACGAACATGAGCACGAACACGAACATGAACATGGCGGTTGTTGTGGCGGCGCTCACAAACACGAACATGGCCACGGTCATGGTCATGGCGGCTGTGGATGCGGCGGACATTAATCACAGCATTCCACATAACAAAAAAGGCAACCCTAGGTTGCCTTTTTTGTTTTGACGCGCGTTCAATGTGGTTCTAATTGGCGATGTCGTGGCAATCGGACTGTCGTTGGTAAGAAAATTACGCGCCTTGTGTACTATCGCGCGGTCTAAACTTTAACTTACACTTTTTCATACCAAATTTGATTTATATACAGCGTTACGCATCCGGACGGAGTTTCGACCTTGACTTCGTCGTCGACTTCCTTGCCGATTAAGGCGCGCGCTACCGGCGAATCGATAGAAATCCAGTTTTTGGCGGGATCAAATTCGTCGCTACCAACCAGACGATATTGTTTTATCTCGCCGTTTTCCTCTTCCAGTTCTACCCAAGCGCCAAAGAAGACTTTTTGTTCTTGTTTAGGGTGGTAATCGACGATTTGCAGCACTTCCAAACGTTTGGTTAAAAAACGTACGCGGCGATCGATTTCGCGTAGCCGGCGTTTGCCGTAAATATATTCGGCATTTTCGCTGCGATCGCCCAATGCTGCTGCATCGGACACCGCTTGCGTGACTCTCGGGCGTTCTTCTTTCCACAAAAATTTGAGTTCTTGATCCAAGGCGTTCCAACCTTGGCGTGTGATGTAATTTGATTTTGCCATAATTAATCGAATAAGGTTTCGGTGGAAAAGCGTAACTCGGGGAAGCGCGTCGATGCCGCCATATCGCCTTCGGTAATAACTGCTACATTAAATAATCGGCATAGGTGTAGGATTTATTTAAATCTAGCTGGGACAATTTGGTAATAGTCGTCATAAATCCTCCTTACTAAAAATGATCGAATTATATTTGAGCCATCTTACCAAAACCAGTATGCTATGTCCCATTTTCATTAACCGGACGTATTGATATGTTAAATCAACAAATTAGCCAAATTATTGCAGCAGAACTCAACGTAGCGCCACAGCAAATTCTCGCCGCCATTCAACTGTTGGATGATGGCAATACCATTCCTTTTATTGCCCGTTATCGTAAAGAGGCGACCGGTGGTTTGGACGACACGCAATTGCGCCATTTTGAAACCCGTTTGGGCTATTTGCGCGAGTTGGAAGAGCGTCGCCAAAGCATTTTGAAATCCATTGATGAGCAAGGCAAACTCACCGACGAATTGCGTGCGCAAATCGAAGCGACACAAAGCAAAACCGAGTTGGAAGATCTCTATTTGCCTTTTAAACCGAAACGCCGCACTAAGGGACAAATCGCCATTGAAGCGGGATTGGAACCGCTTGCCGATTTATTGTGGAACGCACCGGAAAACGAGCCGGAATCTGCCGCACTTTCTTTTATCGATGCGGAAAAAGGCGTGCCGGATGCGAAGACCGCATTGGACGGCGCGCGTTATATTTTGATGGAACGTTTTGCCGAAGATGCTCAATTATTGGCAAAAGTGCGCCAATATTTACAGCAAAATGCGCAAATTGAAGCAAAAGTAATTGAAGGCAAAGAAGCCGAAGGGGCGAAATTCCAAGATTATTTTGAGCATACGGAATTACTCAAAAATGTGCCTTCTCACCGCGCATTGGCGATGTTGCGCGGACGTAACGAAGGCATTTTGCAACTTGGCTTAAATGCCGATCCCGATGCAGAAGAAGACGCGCGCCACAGTTATTGCGAAGAGATTATTCGCGAGCATTTGGGTGTGCATTTGAGCGGACAGCCGGCGGATAAATGGCGCGAACAAGTGATCGCTTGGACGTGGAAAATCAAAGTTTCCCTGCACTTAGAAACCGAATTAATGGGCGCGTTGCGCGAGAAAGCGGAAGAAGAAGCCATTGACGTTTTTGCCCGTAATCTCACCGCACTTTTAATGGCCGCCCCCGCCGGTTCTAAAAATACCATGGGGCTTGACCCGGGTTTACGCACCGGCGTGAAAGTCGCCGTGGTGGATAACACCGGGAAATTATTGGATACCGCCACCGTTTACCCGCATACCGGCCGTGAAACCGAGGCGCAGATGACGCTGTTCGGCTTAATTCGCAAGCATAAAGTGGAACTCATCGCCATCGGTAACGGCACCGCATCGCGCGAAACCGAACGCTTTGCCAAAGAGGTGATTAAAGAAATCAAAGAGAATAAACCGCAAACCGTGGTGGTTTCCGAAGCCGGCGCATCCGTTTATTCGGCTTCAGAATTTGCGGCAAACGAATTCCCGAATTTAGATGTCTCGTTGCGTGGCGCGGTGTCCATTGCACGTCGTTTGCAAGATCCGCTTGCCGAACTGGTGAAAATCGAACCGAAAGCCATTGGCGTGGGGCAATATCAGCACGACGTAAATCAAAGCCAACTTGCGCGTAAACTCGATGCGGTGGTGGAAGACTGCGTAAATGCAGTGGGGGTCGATTTGAACACCGCATCGGCGCCGTTATTGGCGCGCGTGGCGGGAATGACAAAGACGTTGGCGCAAAATATTGTGGCTTATCGTGACGAAAACGGCCGCTTCGACAGCCGCGAACAACTGAAAAAAGTGCCCCGCTTAGGGCCGAAAGCCTTTGAGCAATGCGCCGGTTTTATGCGCATCGCCGACGGTAAAAATCCGCTCGATGCTTCCGGTGTTCACCCGGAAGCTTATGCTTTGGTGGAAAAAATTCTGCACGCCACGCAACAATCCGTTCAGGAATTAATGGGCTCCAATGCGGTGCTCAAACTGGATGCGAACCAATTTACCGACGAACGTTTCGGTTTGCCGACGGTGCAAGACATTTTCAAAGAATTGGAAAAACCGGGGCGCGATCCGCGTGGCGAATTTAAAACCGCCACATTTGCCGATGGCGTGGAAGACATCACGGATTTGAAAGCCGGTATGATTTTGGAAGGCACCATTACGAATGTGACCAACTTTGGCGCGTTCGTCGATATCGGCGTACATCAAGACGGATTAGTGCATATCTCGTCACTTAGTGACAAATTCGTCGAAGATCCGCATCAAGTGGTAAAAACCGGCGATATTGTCAAAGTGAAAGTGTTGGACGTGGATGTGCCGCGCAAACGCATCGCACTGACGATGCGATTGGATGAAAATACGGTGAAAAATAGCGATAAAGCCGACCGCACTTCATCCGCCAAACCTCGCAGCAATGTGCCTCGCCAAGAGCGCAATGTGCGCAGCAATGTGTACGGCAACGGCGCCATGGGCAATGCCTTTGCCGATGCGTTAAAAAATTGGAAGAAATAACGGTGCATTGACTCCGTTGTTACACAACGCTGACATTTGCCGTTTCGCTTTCGCTGCGTGTTATCAAAATAGCACCGCATTGCAAGCCGCTTCAATGCGGTGCTATTCAATGCGGTGCTATTTGCCTGTTTGATAAGCGGTTCAACAAATCCGGTCGCGTTTTAGGGCGGCGACGTCCGAAATAAATGCGAAAGAAAAGGCGATGAAATATCGCCTTGTGTTTACCGATTTTGAATCCGTTCCATCGTAATTCGAATCGCGTCTTCAATTGAAGTGCCGTGATTTTTTCCTTCGATTAATTTAAATTGCGTCTTCACGCCTTGTTCTGCAAGAGCGTTGGCAAAATCTTGCGCGTTCATTGGCGCCATTTTTTGTCGCTGACGAATTTTATCCTGTTGTTCGGGGCGAATGTCGGGGTCGCGTTGTGGATATAATTCAAATTCCCCCAGCGTAACTGAAACGAAGTCGGGCTTCGCGGCAAGCCAAGGTTTTTCGCGCGTCAAAAATTCACCGTTTCCCCACCATAATGAAGGGCTGGCGAGGGTGTAATCTTGAAATAAATCCGGTTGATGAAACAACACGTAAATGCCGAATAGACCGCCGAAAGAATGGCCGAAGAAAAATTGGCGCGCTTCATTTGGTGCGTAATGTCGGACAATATCAGGTTTGAGTTTGGTTTGTAAGAAGCGTAAAAAACCTGCTGCCTGTCCGCCTTGACGGAACGCTTCGCCTTGTGCCGGGAAGGTGTAATCACGCGTGCGTTCCTCCAAGACGTAAGCTTTATCTGAAACGTAACCGATACCGATAATTAATGGCAACGGCTTGTTCGGATCCGCCGCGTTTACTGCTAAAGGAAACTGTGCGTTGCCGTCCAGCAGGTAAAGCACGCTTGGTTTTTGCGCGGTTTTGGTTTTCGCTTCGGCAATAAACAGCCGATAGATTTTATTTTCAAAAGGCATATCTTGCTGATGAAAAAAATAATGTTGTTGCATGCTCGGTTGAATTTGCGGAATTTGAAAATCGGGTTCGGCTTGCACGATGCGTGTAGCGCTGAACCCGATGAAAACTAGAAAAAATAGTCGCAGCATAATAGAACGGCGGCATTCGGTAAAATGCCGCGATACGTCGTTAGAATGTGATATTTAAATTCGTCCAGAGACGACGACCGTCTTCCACTGTCCAGCTGCCGCCGTTGGTGTTCACGCGTTCGCCGATTTGATTGGTGAGATTCAACAGCGCAACGTTTAAGGATACGTTCGGACTGAATTGGTAAGTACCACCGACATCCAGTGTGACGTAACCGGCGCGAGTGCGATAGCGATTACGGTTGTCACCATTACGCGGATTCGCCCAAATTTGTTTGCCTTTATAAGCTAAGCGGGTATAAGCGCTGAAGTTGTCGTTGGCCATCCAATTCAGTTTAGCGCTGGCGCTATGTTTCGGCGTGTTATCTAACGGTAAACCGCGCAAGCTGGCGCGAGAAGCCGATAAATCTTCATCGGATTTGCGTTTGGAATGTTGATAAGTATAGGAAAGATCCACATTCCAATGCGGGTTGAACGGAATATGTGCGCTCATTTCCAGTCCTTTAATGTTGGCTTTGCCGACGTTGCTATATTCGTATAAACGGGCGCGTGTCGCCGAATCTGTTCGGCCGGTGTCGTGACTGGTAAGTTTGTTTTTAAAATCCGTGTTAAAGACGGTCAGACTGACGTTCAAGTCATCACGGTTGTATATTAAACTCAATTCTTCATTTATGCTGGTTTCCGGTTTTAAATTCGGGTTACCGTAAATCACGCCGGCACCGCGTTCGGTCGAAGTAATGTAGCTTTCGCTTAATTCACGAATACTTGGTGCGCGGAAAGCTTTCGCCACGCCACCTTTTAAGCTGAATTGATCGTTAATGTGGTATACGCCGTAGATACGAGGGTTCCAGTGGGTACCGAATTTTTCATGGTGATCGAAACGGCTACCGAGAGTCAGTAAGAATTTATCGGCAAAATTGATTTCGTCTTCAGCAAAGAACGCATATTGTTTAATTTTATTTCTAGTGTTTTGATAATTCACTCTAATCGGTCGTACTCCGCGGTTAACGCTTAATACTGAATCATCTCGTAGTTTGGCCTGTTGATATTGTCCGCCGAAGACAAAGAAATGATTTGCAGCCGGTAACATTAATTTCCCATCAAAAACATTGTTGGTAATTTCCGGTTTGCGGGAATCTGTTACGCCGTTTGTGCTGACTTCGCGTTTTGCCTTTTCTTGATAAAAACTCAATTCGGAGGCCATAAAGTTCCAATCCGCTCGGTGGGTTAGTGACCAATGATTACGAATTGCTCGTGTGTTGCTTGGGTTATTAGGCGTTGTACTGCCGCCGCGCGTTGTGAAAAGTGCGATAGATTTTCCCGGTGTTTCATCTTTTTCGAGGAAGTGGCGACCGCCTTCTAAAATAAAGGTTTGTTTATCGGTCGGTGTGAAAGTCAATTTCGTATTGAGATTGCGGTTTTTATTTTTATTAGATGCACCGATGATTTCGTCTTCTTGGCGATAATTACCGCCGCCATAAATTTGCCAACCGAGTAAATTTTTAATTAGCGGGCCGGAAACAAAAAAGTTACCGTGATAACCGTCACCGAATGCGGTTTTATCGTGCACGGTAAAACCGCTTGAAAGTGAGCCGATCCATTCTTCCGTGGCGTCTTTCGTAATGATGTTCACTACGCCACCCATAGCGTCGGAACCATACAGGGAAGACATTGGGCCACGAACCACTTCAATGCGTTCAATTGCATTCAATGGCGGCATAAACCCGCCTTCAAAACCACCGTTACCGTTCGGACGGGATTCGCGCGTATTCTGACGACGACCGTCCACCATAATTAACGTGTAGTCGGGCGGTAAACCGCGTAAGGAAATATCTGTGCGATTGGCATTACTGCCGCTGACATTTACACCAGGTACGTCTTGTAATGCATTTTCCAGATTATTGACCGGATGTTGTTTTAGCTGTTGCCGATTTATGACGCTAATACTTGCCGGCGCATCTTTAAGAGCTTGCGAAGTGCCTGCGGCAGTTACCACGATTTCATCAAGTTTTTCCGTTTTTTGCTCATTTGCCGTTGCGTTTGCGGCAAAAATGCCGCTTAAGGCTAAGCTGATTGAGGTAAGTTTCATTAGTTTCATAAAGGTTCCTTTAGTTATTAAGAATTATTCCTATTTATCATACAGAAACTTGTTAAAATCTCAAAGGAGCAATTCGGTTAATGTTAAATTTCGATCGTTTCACTCAAAATATCCTCCGCTATCTTTCATTATTTTTGCTTTGATTATTTTTGACTTTCATCACAGATTTCAACTAAAAAAAGCATGAAATGGAGTTGATTTCCCAAAATGAGATCTAGTTAACATTTTTTTTAATGGTCTTTCTTTAGAATAAACCTAGCTAAATTTTAAACTTTGATCTATAGAGGTGACTTATGACAGACGTGAAAAAAGTAGTTAAAGAACTCGAAGCCCTTGGCATTTATGACGTAAAAGAAGTTGTCTACAATCCGAGCTATGAACAATTATTTGAAGAAGAAACTAAACCGGGTTTGGAAGGCTTTGAGAAAGGCACATTAACCACCACCGGTGCGGTGGCCGTGGATACCGGTATTTTTACCGGCCGTTCGCCAAAAGATAAATACATTGTATTAGACGAAAAAACCAAAGATACCGTTTGGTGGACTTCCGACGCAGCGAAAAACGACAATAAACCGATGAATCAATCCACATGGCAACACTTGAAAGATTTGGTCACCAATCAACTTTCTCGTAAACGTTTGTTTGTCATTGATGGTTTTTGCGGCGCCAGCGAAAAGGACCGCATTGCGGTGCGCATTGTGACCGAAGTGGCGTGGCAAGCGCACTTTGTGAAAAACATGTTTATTCGTCCGACGGAAGAACAACTTAAAAACTTTGAGCCGGATTTTGTAGTAATGAATGGTTCTAAAGTGACCAATCCGAATTGGAAAGAACAAGGCTTAAATTCCGAAAACTTCGTGGCCTTTAACTTAACTGAACGCATTCAATTAATCGGCGGTACTTGGTACGGTGGTGAAATGAAGAAAGGGATGTTCTCCATGATGAACTACTTCTTACCGTTGAAAGGTGTGGGTGCAATGCACTGTTCTGCTAACGTAGGTAAAGATGGTGATGTGGCGGTATTCTTCGGCTTGTCCGGTACCGGTAAAACCACGCTTTCCACTGATCCGAAACGTCAATTAATCGGTGACGATGAACACGGTTGGGACGATGTGGGTATCTTTAACTTTGAGGGTGGTTGCTATGCAAAAACCATCCACCTTTCCGAAGAAAACGAACCGGATATTTATCGCGCAATCCGTCGTGATGCGTTATTAGAAAACGTGGTTGTGCGTGCAGACGGTTCCGTAGATTTCGATGACGGTTCTAAAACAGAAAACACCCGCGTGTCCTATCCGATTTATCACATCGATAACATTGTTAAACCGGTTTCCCGCGCCGGTCATGCCACTAAGGTAATTTTCTTAACGGCAGACGCATTTGGTGTGTTGCCACCGGTTTCTAAATTGACACCGGAACAAACCAAATACTATTTCTTATCCGGCTTTACGGCGAAATTAGCGGGTACAGAACGCGGTATCACCGAACCAACACCGACTTTTTCTGCCTGTTTCGGTGCGGCATTCTTAACGCTTCACCCTACCCAATATGCGGAAGTGTTAGTGAAACGCATGCAAGCGGCAGGTGC
The DNA here is from genome assembly GCF_057314195.1 of Rodentibacter sp. Lineage (NCBI taxonomy): Bacteria > Pseudomonadati > Pseudomonadota > Gammaproteobacteria > Pasteurellales > Pasteurellaceae > Rodentibacter > Rodentibacter sp. The sequence goes on from NZ_DBHLAM010000032.1 coordinate 34,152, forward strand.
GGAAGCCTACTTGGTGAATACCGGTTGGAACGGCACGGGTAAACGTATCTCCATTAAAGATACGCGCGGTATCATCGACGCCATCTTAGACGGTTCAATCGAAAAAGCCCAAATGAGCGAATTACCAATCTTCAATTTAGCAATTCCTAAAGCCTTACCGGGGGTTGATTCTGCTATCTTAGATCCGCGCGATACTTACGCTGATAAAGCGCAATGGGAGGCAAAAGCGAAAGATCTTGCCGGTCGTTTCGTGAAGAACTTTGAAAAATACGCGACTAATGCAGAAGGCAAAGCATTGATTTCTGCCGGCCCTAAAGCGTAGTTATAAAATTTGTTAAAAATCCGCCGCATTTTGGTAAATCAAAGTGCGGCATTTTTTTGTCTGATAATTAATATCCGGCAATTGGAGTCGTTATTACGGCATTAGCTATAAATTTAAAAAACGAGCAAGATGTTCGAGCTTGGTAAAAAAACTTGCCGAGTCATTAATCGACTGCCCAAAACAGCACCGCATTGAAGCCGTTCTCAATGCGGTGCTATTTCAATCGTTCGGCAATAATGTTGCAATGACTTACGCTTTGAAAAGGTTTCGAGGCGGCTCAATGAGTGTAATTTTGATTTTGCGTAACAGAGCATATTGGGAGATTTTTTAATTGCTCAAATAGCTTGAATTTTTTTAATTCATCGCCATATAGCGGAAAATTTTCTTAAATAAAAGGATAAAAAATGACAACAATCGTAAGTGTCCGTCGCAACGGACAAGTCGTCGTTGGCGGCGATGGACAGGTTTCTTTAGGCAATACGGTGATGAAAGGTAACGCACGCAAAGTACGTCGCTTGTATAACGGCAAAGTATTGGCCGGTTTTGCCGGCGGTACGGCGGATGCTTTCACCTTATTTGAATTGTTTGAACGTAAATTAGAAATGCACCAAGGGCATTTGCTGAAAAGTGCGGTGGAATTGGCGAAAGATTGGCGCACCGACCGCGCGTTGCGTAAATTGGAAGCGATGCTAATCGTGGCGGACGAGAAAGAAAGTTTGATTATCACCGGTATCGGCGATGTAGTACAACCGGAGGAAGATCAGATTCTTGCCATTGGTTCCGGCGGCAACTACGCGTTATCTGCCGCCCGTGCTTTGGTGGAAAATACTGATTTATCGGCGCGTGAAATTGTGGAGAAATCGTTGAAAATCGCCGGTGAGATTTGCGTATTCACCAACACCAATTTCACTATTGAGGAATTACCTTAATGGCTTGGCTTGGCTTTGCTTGATTTTTGCCGGTTTGCTGGAAATTGGTTGGCCGATTGGGTTGAAAATGGCAGATAACCCGGAGACGCGAATTTCCGGTATTGTGATTGCCGTAATATTTATGTTTGGTAGCGGGGTATTATTGTGGTTAGCGCAACGTACTATCCCGATAGGGACCGCTTATGGTGTGTGGACAGGAATTGGTGCGGCGGGAGCCTTTATTGTTGGCGTGCTGTTCTATCAAGATCCGTTCACCTTTTGGCGGATCATTGGTGCATTATTAATTGTTAGTGGTGTTGTCGTTTTAAAAATGGCAGCCTAGTTATAGTAAGGAAAAATTATGTCTGAAATGACACCTCGTGAAATAGTTTCTGAATTAGATCAACATATTATCGGTCAAAGCGATGCCAAGCGCGCAGTAGCAATTGCCCTAAGAAACCGTTGGCGCAGAATGCAGCTGCAAGAGCCAATGCGCCATGAAGTGACCCCGAAAAATATTCTTATGATTGGGCCGACCGGCGTGGGGAAAACCGAAATTGCCCGTCGTTTGGCAAAATTAGCCAATGCACCGTTCATTAAAGTGGAAGCCACTAAATTTACCGAAGTGGGGTATGTGGGTAAAGAAGTGGATTCCATTATTCGAGATTTAACCGATGGTGCAATGAAATTGGTTCGCCAACAAGAAATTGCTAAAAATCGCGTTAAAGCGGAAGATGCAGCGGAGGAGCGTATTTTAGATGCGTTGCTGCCGCCAGCGAAAAATCAATGGGGCGATGTGGAGAATCATGATAGCAACAGTAGTACACGCCAAGCTTTCCGCAAAAAATTACGGGAAGGACAGCTAGACGAGAAAGAAATCGAAATTGATGTTGCTGCCGGTGTATCTATGGGGGTGGAAATTATGGCGCCTCCCGGCATGGAAGAAATGACCAGCCAGTTGCAATCCATGTTTCAAAATCTCGGCAGCGAAAAAACTAAAAAACGTAAAATGAAAATTAAGGATGCTCTTAAAACCTTAATTGACGATGAAGCAGCGAAGTTGATTAACCCGGAAGAATTGAAACAAAAAGCCATTGATGCAGTGGAACAAAACGGCATCGTGTTTATCGACGAAATCGACAAAATCTGTAAAAAAGGCGAATACAGCGGTGCAGATGTGTCGCGCGAAGGCGTGCAACGAGACTTGCTGCCGTTGGTAGAGGGTTCTACCGTCAATACCAAGCACGGCATGGTGAAAACCGATCATATTCTGTTTATTGCCTCCGGTGCGTTTCAAGTGGCGCGTCCGTCTGATTTGATTCCGGAATTACAAGGGCGTTTGCCGATTCGAGTGGAGCTTTCCGCACTCACCGCCGAGGACTTTGAGCGCATTTTGACCGAGCCAAATGCTTCTTTAACGGAGCAGTACAGAGCCTTAATGGCCACGGAAGGTGTGAATATAGAATTTACTCAAGATGCAATTAAGAAAATCGCCGAGGCGGCATTCCGCGTCAATGAGAAAACTGAAAATATTGGCGCCCGCCGTTTGCATACGGTGATGGAGCGCTTGATGGATAAAATATCTTTCAATGCCAGTGATATGGACGAACAAACCGTCAGCATTGATGCATCATATGTCAACGAAGCGCTCGGCGATGTGATCGAGAACGAAGACTTAAGTCGCTTTATTCTTTAAAATTCAATTTGTGCTAAACCTTAAGTATTATCTTCAAGTATTTTTGAGGGAATAATCTAATCCGCACTTTTAAGTGCGGATTGTTATTTTGAATTTATGCTTCCATTGACATACAAAGTAAGGTCAATGGGTGGATACAAGTCACATTCGATGACATATCAATTTGCCATTTACAGGTTTGGCATTCGGAAATGACGTAGTCAAACCCGCCTTCGTTGATGTTATCGAATAAGGTTTTACCGATGGCTTGTGACACATCGTAATTTTCTGCCTTGAAGCCGTAAGTTCCGGCAATACCACAGCATTGTGACGGTAGCATCACTAATTCTAACCCTGGTATTTGTTTCAATACTTCCAACGTATAAGGCGCCCAGCCGGCTTTATCCACGTGACACGCGGTATGGTATGCCACACGCAACTTAAGTGGTTTGAGCGGTAGGGTTTTGCCTTCTTTGAAAAGTTGGTACAAGAAAGGCGTTACCATATGAATATGCGGGCGCACTTTAGCGTTATCGATACCCAAAACATGATGATATTCATCACGTAAATTGAGCGAACAACTGGATGCTTCGCTAATCACATCTAAGCCATTTTCATCCACCATTTTGCCAATATAATCGGTGTTAAATTGCGCAATGTTGCGTGCGCGTTCAGGGAAGCCGTTCACCATTAACGGCAAGCCACAACATTTTTCTTTTTCAAGCAACATCACGCCGATGTTCATGGCGTTGAATACTTTAATAAACTCTTTGCCCAGTTGCGGATTGTTGTAGTTTACGTAACAGCCGTGATAATACGCCACTTTGCGCTCAAATTTTTGTTGGTCTTTTAAGGCATTTTTCATATACCAGCTGCGGAACGTGCCAAAAGCATATTTTGGCAAGGTACGTTCTTTGCTGATTTTAAGCGTTTTTTCCAACATAAATTTAGTGGCTTTTAAACTCGTAATGGTGTTCACAATCGGCGCCAATGGGGTATTGATTTTACCCATTACATCCGTGTTACTTAAAATCGCATCACGCAATTTGTTCATTAATGGTTTCTTCGCCTGCGCCAAGTGATTATTACGGGCACGTACGATTAAGTCACCGATTTTTACATCAGACGGACAAGCCACTTCACAGCGTTTGCAGTTAGTGCAATATTTAAGGGCGTCATCGTAAAGCTCCGCGGATTTTAAACGTAAACGCTCACCGTCAGGGCCGGATTGTTTCGGGCCCGGATAAAGCGGATTATTGCGCGAAACCGGACAAACTGCGGTACAAGCAGTACATTTAATGCAGCTTTCAAAACTTTCATCAATGTATTTGTGACTTGCCGGGGAGTTGAGCGAGCGCTTTGCGCTTTCGATTAATCGTTGAATGTTCGTATCCATATCGCCCCCTATTTCGCTAAAATTTCATCAGCCACTGCCAACGCAGTCACTACCGCCACCCCCGAGCCGCAGCCGAGCTCAAGGGCATTAAAACCACCAATGACATTACCGATAGCATATAAATTCGCTAAAAATTGACCGCCCTTTTGCACTTGGCAATGTTCATTTATTGCCACGCCTGCCGATTGATAAGGCTGCGGATTCGCGAATCGGTGATTTGTCCAACTGAAGCGATCTTTGTTGTTGAAGCCTTCTACGCCGATAATGTCGGATTCAAACACCGGTTCATAAATTTTATCGAACTCGGACACCAAGCCTTTACTGAAGAAACTGCCTGCTGCTAAGACGAAATTGTCCGCGATGATTTCTTCATCTTCTAATAAACGGGTTTTAATACAATGCACGCGGTCGCCTTCAAAATGCGCGTTAAGTGCACTGTCTCCGTTAATCATTAAACCGCCGAGCGATTCAAATTTGCGGCGTAATTGAATGCGTTGACGCATACCGAGCAAAGACGGCGGCAATGTTGGCAATTCAAATAAGGCGAGTTTTGTCGCATCGCGCAATGCATTCATAAATTCTTGATTTTCCAAACCGAAGCACGCCGGTAAGAGCACCGCATTGGCGCCTTGTGCCGACTCGATGATTTCGCTGACTAAATCATTAAACGCTAACTTATGTTCTAATAATTGCGCAATATTCACACTGCGGAACTCACGCGCGTTTTGGCGAAGTTCATCTAATTGCGGAATATTTAAGAATCCGCTCGTCACTTCACAATGGGCGAATTGCGGATTAAGTACTAAATTCGCGGCTAGCAGTTGCGGTTGGAAATCGTGATAACCTTCAATGCCCAGCACTGCAATGCGTTTGTGCGGAAAGGTTTCGTTACCTTGCACGGTCGGTACGCTGTTCGGTGAAAGCCACGCGCCACGTAGACTACCAAGACCGGTCACTCGCCAGTGATTTTTTTCGCTGGAGCCGATTAAATCTAAATTGAGCGCATTGGCTAAGCGTTCAAAATCTTGCGCTTTGGCAATCACTTTTTCCGCACCTAATAAACTATAAGGGTGCGCCGGTAATGCGGTGCGAAGTGCGGTCAAATTTTCGTTGATATTTTCGACCACACTTCCATCCGGCATACGGCTTAACAGATCAAGGGAGCCGGAAGCGAAGTCGATGGCTGCTTGGCCGTTATTAATAATCACGCAACGTTTGCCGCGTTGTTGAAGGGCAATGCCGCAAGTTAAACCGGCAAGACCACCGCCGATAATGGCTACATCAAAATTCATTGCTATCCGTCCCCTGTTGCGCTTGTGTCTCAAGCGGTTTCACATCATTCAAGCCCAATACGCTGCCGTACATCCAAGAAGTAAATTCGGCTTCACGAATGGCTTCGCCCCAAGCAATCGGCTCAATGCCGCGCCAGCGTTCTTCCATAAAGGCGGAAAGTTGGGTGGTGGATTGGCGTGGTGTGGCCACTTCAAAACGGTTCATTAGACCAGCGGCACGGCAAGCACAAAGTTCTGCTTGGCAAGTGCCCATGCCCACGCGGGTGCGGCGGCGTAAATCCACAAGATTATTGACATCCAATTCATCCACCGCATAGCGCACTTCACCGGCAGTCACCGCTTCACATTCGCACACCATGGAACGATCCAAGCGTTCTTTATCTAACAAACGAGTGGCGCGTGAACCGTGGCGATATACCGCAGAATAGCGAATGGTGCTAGGGAGGGAAATGACTTTCTGATTGGTTTCTTGACGGCTTTCGGTGGAACCCGGAAGCGGTTGATCCGCCGTCACGCAAGTCGCGGTTTTATTAAGTTTTTTACAAACTAAGTTTGTTGCCCACTCAGCCATTAGGCGGTAAGTCATTAATTTACCACCGGTGATGGTAATGAAACCGTCTAAACCGTCACGTTCTGCGTGGTCAAGCAAGACGATACCGCGGCTCACATTACGGCCGGACGGATCATCATCGCTCGCCACCAACGGACGCACACCTGCATAAGCGCGAAGCACACGGGTATGACGCAAACTTGGTGCCAATTTTTCCCCTTCGCGGAATAGAATATCCACTTCTTCCGGTGTCACTTCCATATTGTCAATTTGATCGTAAGGAATGCGACTGGATGTTGTGCCGATAACACAAATAGTATCGCCCGGCACGAGAATATCTGCATCCGCCGGTTTACGACAGCGGTTAATAACCAATTTGTTAATGCGGTGCCCCATGACGAGCAGAGCGCCTTTGGCCGGGAACATTTTAATTTTGAGATCGGCGTATTCCGCAATGCCCTGTCCCCAAATACCGCCCGCATTCACGACTAACGGCGCAAAGAATTGGCGTTCGGCTTTGTTTTTGTGATCGTACACGTTCACACCGATGACTTTGCCACCTTCACGAATTAAATTTTTCACTTCGCAATAGGTAAACATTTTCGCGCCATTTTCAACGGCATCCATCATATTGGAAGCCGTTAAACGGAATGGGTCGATAGAGCCGTCCGGCACGACCACCGCACCGACTAAATCCGGATTGACGGAAGGCTCCATAATTTTGGCTAAATCAGGATCAATCGCTTGAGCATCAATACCGGATTTGGCACAGCTGTCAAGGAAGGTTTTTTGATAGTCCAGCGAATCTTCAGGCAACGTAATAAACAAGCCTTCTGTTTCATCCACGCAGTGGCGCGCGATTTTGCGCAAAATGCGGTTTTCTTTAATACATTCTTCCGCGGATTCTTGATCGTTCACTGCATAACGCGCACCGCTATGCAATAAACCGTGGTTACGACCGGTGGCGCCGGTGGCGATGTCGCGACGCTCCAGTAAAATACAATCAATGCCACGAAGCGCACAATCGCGTGCAATTCCCGCACCTGTTGCGCCACCGCCAATGATAATCACATCCGTTGAGAGTGGTGAAAGATCACCCGCATCTCGATATAAATTAGGCGATAATCCCATGTTTACCCCCAAAGCCCACTATATTTAATTTAAAATCTATAGTTAAAAACGATACCTAAAAATTATGGGCATTTTATTGAAGTCTGTTTAAATTAACAACGTTTTGAGCGAAAAAGAAAATATTTTTGTGATATGCCTCACAAAATATTTTCGTATTCGCTCATTAAGGCGTTTTTTTGTGAATTAAATCACATTTTTTGATAAATCCGCTTTTTTATTTTTAATTTTCTTTTATTATGCACTCCTATTTTTATATTCTTTGAATAACAACAAAGAACTCACCATAAAAACTAATAAATTGGAGAAAAGTTATGTTTGGACCATTTAAACCCGCCCCGCATATCGCGGAATTACCGGCGGAAAAAATTGATTCCACGTATAAACGCCTACGTTGGCAGGTGTTCGCAGGGATCTTCTTTGGTTATGCCGCTTACTATTTTGTTCGTGCAAACTTTGACTTAGCGCAACCAGGTTTAATTCAAGCCGGCCTTTATACTAAAGCAGAACTTGGTGTCATCGGTTCAGCGGCCGGTCTTGCCTACGGTTTATCAAAATTTGTTATGGCAGGGATGTCAGACCGTTCTAACCCGCGTGTATTCTTACCATTCGGTTTATTACTCTCCGGTTTATGTATGACCTTGATGGGCTTATTCCCATGGGCGACTTCCGGCATTGCAATTATGTGGGTGATGATCTTCTTAAACGGTTGGTTCCAAGGTATGGGCTGGCCTCCATGTGGCCGTACCATGGTTCACTGGTGGTCTAAATCCGAACGCGGTACTATCGTGTCAATTTGGAATACAGCGCACAATATCGGCGGTATGATGCCGGGTGCAATGGTATTATTGGCAAGTGCAATCTTCTTCAGTACTCACGGTATTGAAGCGCAAGCGAAAGACATCTGGCAACAATCTTTGTACTATCCCGGTATTGCTGCGATGATCTGTGCTATTCCGGTGTACTTCGTTATGCGCGATACTCCGCAATCTTGTGGTTTACCGTCCATCGAAAAATGGCGTAATGACTATCCTGATGACTATAACGAAAAAACTTATGAAAACGACTTAACTGCAAAAGAAATTTTCATTACTTATGTATTAAAAAACAAATTGTTATGGTACATCGCAATTGCTAACGTGTTCGTTTATTTAATCCGCTACGGCGTATTGAAATGGTCTCCGGTTTATTTAAGTGAAGTAAAACACTTCAATATCAAAGGTACCGCATGGGCATACACCATTTATGAATTAGCGGCTGTTCCTGGTACATTGCTTTGTGGTTGGGTATCTGACCATTTATTCAAAGGAAAACGTGGTTTAACAGGTTTCATCTTTATGATCTTAACTACTGTAGCAGTGGCAGCATATTGGATGAATCCGGCTACACCTGAAGCTGAGTTAGCAAACTACAGCGCATGGTATGAAAACCCATATCAATTAACCGACTTCGTATTAATGACCCTAATCGGTTTCTTAATCTATGGCCCTGTAATGTTAATTGGTTTACATGCTCTTGAGCTTGCACCGAAAAAAGCAGCAGGTACTGCAGCAGGCTTCACCGGTTTATTCGGTTACTTAGGCGGTACCGTATCTGCATCAGCGGTTATCGGTTGGGCTGCACAACACTACGGTTGGGACGGCGGTTTCTACGTCATGATCGGCGGTGGTATCTTAGCTATTATCTTACTCTTCATCGTAATGGTTGAAGAAGGTAAACATAAAGCGAAAATTGGCGATACCTACGGTAAATAAGGAATCGGTTTAGTGGCGGCAAGCGAAAGCTTGCCGCTTTTTTTTGTATCAATGCCTTGTTGCAACAGTGTGAACTTCGTTTTAAGCACCGCATTGAAAACAACATTTTAAATAATATCTCGCCGGTTTTTCTTATGATGCACGATTAAGGTGATATCGCATCGAACGAAATCATTTTCTGTTCATCAAAAAGTTTATTGAAATTCAGACCAAATACTGCTTCGTATTTCTAGAAAGACTTATGCAAAATCAACCCGCCAACACGCTTTATCATAAAGCCATTATTTTTATGATTTCCGCTTATTTCAGCATTACTCTGATGAACGCGTTCGTCAAAATTGCCTCCTCCACGATGCCGGCTAGCGAAACTTTATTTTCGCGTTTTTTGCTCGGCTTACTGTTTTTATTACCGTTTATGATTAAAGATCGCGATTTCAAAGTAGAAATCCGCCAATGGAAATTTCTGTTATTGCGCAACTTGGCGGGGGTGGCAAGTATGTTGCTTAACTTTTATATCGTCGCATTCTTACCGCTCTCGATTAGCGTATTGTTAATTAACACTTCAACACTGTTTATCCCGCTCTTACTGCTATTCTTTCGCCAAAAAACACCGCTTAATGTGCTAGCTTGCAGCTTAATCGGCTTTTTCGGCGTATCAATGATCTTACTCGCTAATCATAACGGCAGCGTCGAGCCGTTTTACGTGTTTGTCGGCTTAGGCGGTGCGGTGCTCTCAGCAATGGCATTCATCAGCCTACAAGAACTTAATAAGCACAATTCACCGAAAAACATCGTATTTTATTTTCACTTAATCGGTACTTTGCTTTTGCCGATATTTTTCATTCACCAATGGAAAATGCCTGATTTACACGAATTCGCCCTGCTGTTATTAATCGGCGGCTTTGGCTTAATTTTTCAACTGTTATTGACCCGCGCTTTCCGACATGCACCGGCGAACGTTATCACACCCTTTGCCTTTACCGGCGTAATTTTCTCAAGTGTGTTTGATTGGTTATTTTGGGATAGCGCGCCAACCCTTTCTTTTTGGCTTGGCGCTGTGGTGATTATTGCATCGGTGACGCTACTGGCTCGAATGCGGTCCTCAAAATGAGGTTTAACTGTTCATACGAAGATGGCGATTGGATTTATCCAAAATACCTTTTTTCTTCAATTCGCGGCTAATACGGATTGCGGTTTCCGTTTCACAACCACAGAATTCAGCCACTTCGCGATACGTCCAAGGATAATCGGGATAACTTTCCGTTAGGTTAGCGATGGCCTCCGCTACACGATCGTAACTACGTTTATGGGCAGTTTTGGTTAAACGATGCTCGGCATCATATAATTCGCCGGCTAATTGTTTAATCAAATATTGGGAAAATTGAGAATTATCCGCAATAAAACGCGCTTGCGATGTAGGTTGAATACGCGTAACGACCGCTTCTTGCAATACGCGGGCGCTGCAGTGATAGGTTGTATCGCTAAATAATGTACGAAAGCCAAAATATTGCTTGGCGTGGTACAGGCGAATAAGTGTTTCTTTGCCGTTCTCAAGCCCATGATAAAGACCGACTAGGCCGCTTTGAAGAAAATAAAAAACCTGAGTGCGTTCACCTTGAGAATAAATAACACTATTTCGTTCAAGGGTTTTACTTTCCGAAACGAGGCAGTGTGTTAATTGCTGAGGTAAATAAAGCATAATACAATCCTTCTGATGTCATTTGCTTTACTATACAAATTCAATTGGTAATCTGCCACGGGCAAGATGTAAAAGTGTTAACTTCGTAACAAAATAACATTTATTAAATAAATATTGGTTTAATAAAAAATATTTCACTCTAAGTAAAAATAAAATTTACTGATTTAAATTATCCTAAGGCAATATAACGATTGATTGAAGTTTCCGCTCACTTGAGATGTTGATGATTCAAAACAGGCTTTATCTATATGAATATGGACGGGAAATTCAGTAATTCTGTTTATCTCAATCGTCGAATGGACTAAAGCGAAGGCACGCCTCATCAGGTTTCAATGCGGTGCTGGTGGCGAAGGTCAATGACGGGCCAATAAAAAGGCCAAGCTCAGTAGAATAAAGAACTCGGCCCTTTAATTAAATCCGTCTATCAATTGTTTTTAGCCAAGCTAGGCTATTTGCCGTCCCAAGCTTGAATCGCATCCAAACGCGCTTTGATTTTATCTTGCGTATCGCCTTTGAAGTAATCTTTTTTCAAACCACCTTCCCAGCCACCATAATTCGCATTAGGTAATACGATATAAGTTTTGCCGAATTTCGCTTGGTTTTTCGCTGCGAAATCACGGCGTTCCGCATTTAATTTGCCATACACTGCATCACCAAAATCATCTAAATTATCGCCCACATAAAGTACGATTTCGTAACCTTGTTTTTCGATCTCGGCAAAACGCGCCGCTTTGGCGGATTTGTCTTTTTTCAAGTAAAGTGCCGACTCATCTACACCGTTGAAGCCTAAGCGTTTCATATCATCAATGGTACCGGCTTTTTCTGTGCTGTCTTTACGGTTAGTGACGTAGAACATTTTACCTTTGTGGGAATTGACATAATTGTTAAATTCCACCGCACCCGGCACCGCGCGAGACTGACGTGCATCAACCCAACGGGTCCAGTCTTGGCCGTCGAAAGGCTTATTATTTTTAACTTGCCAACCCGCATAAGGGCTGTTGTCTAACATCGTTTCGTCTAAATCCACAACCACAGCCTTTTTCTTACCTTTTGTTACTTTGGCATGATCAAAGGCCACTTTGGCCGCATTGTAGGCTTGATACGCTAACGCTTGATATTCACCGGAATCTTGCATCCAGTTTAAACCGAGCACGGCTTGCTGTTCTAATTGCATATTGGCATGCTCTTGCGGATCCATTTTGTGTGCGCAACCCGCTAAAACAAAGACAGAAATCGCTGTCAAGGCGGTCAATTTTAACGTTTTTTTCATGGTGTTTTCCTCTATTGAAACAAAATAAAACGCAAAAAGTATAACAAGACATTTTGTCGCTTTTCTAGTTTTTTGCCGAAATTTTTCGGCATTATTCGTTAATTTCACTAGATTTGTGATTAAGATCACAATCAGTCAAATTTGACTAAAAAACTCGTGAAAATCAACCGTACTTTTCCATCGCCTTTCATACCGTTTCAAGCTAAACTATAGACACTTTTAAGTTATACCGAGTAAATTATGCGATTATTTACAGCAATATTAATTGGAATTCTCGCGCTATTTCAATATGATTTTTGGTTCGGCAAAAACGGTTATTTAGATTATAAAGAAGTCGCTGCCAAAATTATCGAAAATAAAACTGAAAATGAAAGACTTATGCAACGAAATCAAATGGTTTCGGCAGAAATTCAAGGGTTGACTAAAGGGTTCGAGTCCATCGAAGAGCGCGCCAGAATGCAGCATGACATGGTGAAGGAGCACGAAATCTTCTATCACATTGTAAAAGAGCACAAATAATGTCTCGAAAAATCATCGCTATTATTCCGGCCGCTGGCGTGGGATCTCGTATGCAAGCCGATAAACCTAAGCAATATTTAACGATTCTAGGCAAAACCGTTTTGCAGCATACGTTAGAGATTATGCTTTCCCATCCTGCGATTTCTCGTGTGATTGTAGCGCTCAGTAAAAACGATCCTTACGCGGCTGAACTTGCTGTACTTTCTCACCCGAAAATTCAACTTGTAGAAGGGGGCGCAACACGTGCGGAGTCCGTTTTAAGTGCCTTGAATGTGGTATCGGAAGAGCACGTTTGGGCGCTTGTGCACGATGCGGCAAGACCTTGTTTAACAACACGGGATTTGGATAAGCTGTTGGCAACGACGGATGAAAACGGTGCCATTTTAGCGGTTCCGGTAACAGATACTGTTAAACGTGCAAATATCGCCGGCAATATTATTGCGACGGAAGATCGTTCACAACTTTGGCAAGCGCAAACGCCACAATTTTTTCCGCTGGATTTACTGAAAAAAGCCCTAAATACAGGGATACGGCAAAAACTCACCATTACTGACGAAGCATCAGCCATGGAATTTGCCGGATTTCAACCGCATTTAGTGATGGGACGACGCGATAATATCAAGATCACAAGACCGGAAGATTTGGCTTTAGCGGAGTTTTACTTAACAAGGAAAATATTATGATAAGAATCGGACACGGCTTTGATGTTCACGCATTTGGTGAAGATCGTCCGCTCATCATCGGTGGCGTAGAAGTGCCTTACCATACCGGGTTTATTGCCCACTCCGATGGTGATGTCGCATTGCATGCCTTAACGGATGCATTGTTGGGCGCGGCGGCATTGGGAGATATCGGTAAACTGTTTCCGGATACGGATATGCGATACAAAAACGTGGATAGCCGAGAGCTACTTCGTGAAGCATTTCGTCAAGTGCGGGCCAAAGGTTATAAAGTGGGTAATATAGATGTAACGATTATTGCACAAGCGCCGAAAATGCGTTCGCACATTGATGATATGCGTGGCGTCATTGCAACGGATTTACAATGCGATATTGAATCGGTAAATATAAAAGCAACAACAACAGAAAAGTTAGGTTTTACCGGAAGAAGCGAGGGGATTGCCTGTGAAGCTGTTGCACTTCTTATAAAACAATGAAAACGAGAAATTATGTAGTAGTTGTTGCACAAGGCCTAAATGACCTTACAAAATAGCACCGCATTGAAACGACTTTCAATGCGGTGCTATTTTTGTAATGCAAATTCATATTTCGTTCGAATGGTTTTGTATTTGCTACATAATGCCGTAAAAACGCATAAAAACGATTTCTGCATGAATAAATTGAACTATTATTCTGTAATTATTCCTGTTTGGGCTACTATATTGATTTATTTTAGGTAAACAAAAAGGCGACTCTTTCAAGTCGCCTTTTTAGTTAATTTATCAAATAATTATTTGATGATTTTCGCAACAACGCCGGCGCCTA
>NZ_DBHLAM010000033.1:0-18050 GCF_057314195.1 Rodentibacter sp.
TCGCGACCCCGACCTTGGCAAGGTCGTGCTCTACCAACTGAGCTATTCCCGCAAATTCACATCAGTGAATGGGGCGACATTATACGAATATTTTAATGCCTTGCAAGGGCAAAATTTGTAAAATGCGCCGCTTGGCGAAGTTTTAATCCAATTTGATGAAATGATCGCGATAATAAGCGAGTTCTTTGATGGATTCGCGAATATCGTCCAGAGCCAAGTGCGTGTTGCCTTTTTGGAATCCTTCCAATACTTCCGGTTTCCAACGGGCAGCAAGTTCTTTCAAGGTGCTGACATCGATATGGCGATAATGAAAATAATCCGCCAAATCCGGCATATATTGATATAAAAAACGCTTATCTTGCGCGATGCTGTTGCCGCAAATCGGCGATGCGCCTTTTGGCACCCAGCGTTTTAAAAAATCTAAGGTTTGTAATTCCGCTGCTCGTTCGGTGAGTTTGCTGGCTTTGACACGTTCCACCAAGCCGTTCGCCGTGTGCGTTTTCACGCACCAATCAGACATTTTGCCCAGCAATTCGTCACTCTGATGCACCGCCAAGACAGGGCCTTCGGCCAGAATGTTGAGATTTTTATCGGTGACGATGGTGGCAATTTCAATAATACGTTCTTTTTCCGGATCTAAGCCCGTCATTTCTAAGTCGAGCCAAATCAGATTTTGTTTATCTAATTGCATAATATAAGGTATCCTATGTGAAATTTTTTTCATTTTAGCAGAAACTTCGCAGAAAACGACCGCACTTTTATGGCTAAACGTAAACTTACCCAAAACCAAACCCGCCGTATTCAAGCTAACAACGCCAAAACCTTGCATCGTCATAAAAGAAAGGACATTGAATGGCAAGACGAAATGCTCGGCGAGTCGCAAGAAGGCATTGTGGTGACGCGTTATTCCGCGCATGCGGATGTAGAAAATGTGCAAGGCGAGGTTTATCGTTGTAATTTGCGTCGTGCTTTATCAGGCGTGGTGGTGGGCGATCATGTAGTGTGGCGTAAAGGCAATCAACAATTACAAGGCGTCAGCGGTGTAATTGAGGCAATTCATCCGCGTCATAATGAAATCGCACGTCCTGATTATTATGACGGCTTGAAACCGATTGCGGCGAATATCGACCGCATTATTATTGTTTCCGCCATGTTGCCTGCGCTTTCTTTGAATATTATTGATCGCTATCTTGTGGTATGTGAAGCCGCCCGCATTGAACCGCTGATTGTCGTCAATAAAGGTGATTTGTTGTCGCAACAGCAAGAAAAGGAAGTGGAAGCGCAACTGCAAATTTACCGCGATATCGGTTACCAAACGATAATTATTTCTGCACAAAACGGAAAAAATATGGAAAAACTGAGCGCGCTTTTAAGTGAAGGCACATCAATTTTCGTTGGGCAATCGGGCGTAGGGAAATCTAGCTTAATCAATCGCATCTTGCCGTCCGTGAATGCGGTGGTGGGAAGCATTAGCGAAACTTCGGGTTTAGGTCAGCACACGACGACCTCTTCTCGTTTATACCATTTGCCGCAAGGCGGGAATTTGATTGATTCACCGGGCATTCGTGAATTCGGTTTGTGGCATTTGGATGCGGAGCAAATTACTAAAGGTTACCGTGAATTTCAATATGTGCTTGGTACCTGTAAATTTCGCGATTGCAAACATTTGAATGATCCTGGTTGTGCATTACGCGATGCAGTGGCGGCGGGGCGCATCTCTTCAGTTCGTTATGATAATTATCATAAGCTCATAGCAAGTTTATCGGAAACCAAATCACAACGACATTTTTCTACGCTTTGATTCAACTTCTGTTTTTACGGCATAACGCAAGTTTTTTCCCGTTTTTCCTTGATTATTTAGCCTTTAGCAAGGATACTATCGCGGATTTTTTGAATCTGGCTATTTTAAAATTAAACAATTACTAAATAGAGGTAACATATGTTTTCAAAAGATGTCGAAATCACAGCTCCTAACGGTTTGCACACTCGTCCGGCTGCACAATTTGTCAAAGAAGCAAAAGGCTTTGTTTCTGATATCACTGTGACATCCGCAGGGAAAAGTGCTAGTGCGAAAAGTTTGTTTAAGTTACAAACTTTAGGTTTAACGCAAGGGACAGTGATCACTATTTCTGCAGACGGTGAAGACGAGCAACAAGCTGTCGAGCATTTAGTCGCATTAATTCCAACTTTAGAATAATTTTGAATATAGCCATAAAATCCGTTTTAAGTTTGCTCCGGTTTAGGTACTCGGGAAATGTTGCGGTATTTTATGGCTATAGTTTTGTTTGACCCCTATTAAATTGTTTCGGAAGGTGAACATGATCTCAGGTATTCCCGCATCCCCAGGTATTGTCTTTGGTAAAGCATTAGTGCTTAAAGAAGAAAAAATCGTTCTTGATACGACTAAAATTACAGATGATCAAGTTGAAGCTGAAGTGGCGCGCTTTTATGAGGGCAGAAATGCCGCTGTTGAGCAATTAAATTCCATTAAGGATCGAGCATTCGCTTCATTGGGTGAAGAAAAAGCGGCGATCTTTGAAGGCCACTTAATGATCCTTGAAGACGAAGAATTAGAAGAGGAAATTTTAGATTATCTTCGTTCACATAACGTTAACGCTAGCGTCGCAGCAAGCAAAATTATCGATCAACAAGTGGCGATGCTGTCGGAAATTGATGATGAATATTTGAAAGAGCGAGCCGGTGATATTCGTGATATCGGTAATCGTTTAATTAAAAATATTTTAGGTATGCCGATTGTCGATCTTGGCGATATTAACGAGGAATCGATTCTTGTAGCGTATGATTTAACCCCATCCGAAACTGCACAGCTTAATCTTGAGAAAGTGCTTGGCTTCATCACCGACATTGGCGGTCGTACTTCTCATACGTCTATCATGGCGCGTTCTTTAGAATTACCGGCGATTGTGGGCACAAATAATGTCACCGAACAAGTCAATACCGGTGATTTCTTAATTCTTGACGCGGTAAATAACAGAATTTATATCAATCCGACTCAAGCTCAAATTGATGAATTAAAAGCATTGGAAGCAAAGCTAGCGGAAGAAAAAGCGGAATTGGCGAAATTAAAAGATCTTCCGGCAATTACTTTAGACGGTCATAAAGTGGACGTGGTGGCAAACATCGGAACCATTCGCGACTGCGACGGCGCTAATCGTAACGGTGCTGAGGGTGTAGGGCTATATCGTACCGAATTTTTATTTATGGATCGTGATCAATTACCGACCGAAGAAGAGCAGTTCATTGCTTATAAAGAAGTGGTAGAAGCAATGGATGGCCGCTTAGTAGTACTTCGCACGATGGATATCGGCGGTGATAAAGATTTGCCGTACTTGGATTTACCGAAAGAAATGAATCCATTCTTGGGCTGGCGCGCAATTCGTATCGCTTTAGATCGTCGCGAAATTCTTCATGCACAATTACGCGCCGTGTTAAGAGCTTCCGCATTCGGTAAATTGGCGGTGATGTTCCCGATGATTATTTCGGTGGAAGAAATTCGTGAATTAAAATCCGTGATGGAAATCTTAAAAGCGGAATTGCGTACGGAAGGTAAAGCGTTTGATGAAAACATTCAAATTGGCGTGATGGTGGAAACGCCGTCTGCTGCGGTGAACGCAAAATTCTTAGCAAAAGAAGTCGATTTTTTTAGCATCGGTACTAATGACTTAACCCAATATACTTTAGCGGTCGATCGTGGTAACGAATTGATTTCTCACCTTTATAATCCAATGCAACCGTCTGTGTTGAGTTTAATTAAACAAGTCATTGATGCGTCGCACACCGAAGGTAAATGGACGGGAATGTGTGGCGAATTGGCCGGTGACGAACACGCAACCTTATTGTTGCTCGGTATGGGTTTAGACGAGTTCAGTATGAGTGCGATTTCCGTACCGCGCATTAAAAAGTTAATCCGTAACGTGAATTTCCAAGATACAAAAGCGCTTGCAGATAAGGCGTTACAGCAACCGACTGCAGCACAAATCGAGCGGTTAATTGAAGAATTTTTGGCAGAAAAAGCGCTAAACTAGATACAAAATTAAGGTTTTGCGTTAAAATGCCGGCCATCTTTAATGGATAGGAGATTAAAATGGGCTTATTTGACAAATTATTCGGTTCTAAAGAGAACAAATCGGTAGAAGTCGAAATTTATGCACCGCTTTCAGGTGAAATCGTGAATATCGAAGATGTACCTGATGTAGTGTTCTCTGAAAAAATCGTTGGTGACGGCATCGCTATCCGTCCGAAAGGCAACAAGATCGTAGCCCCGATTGATGGCGTTATCGGTAAAATTTTCGAAACCAACCACGCATTTTCAATGGAATCAAAAGAAGGGATTGAATTATTCGTTCACTTCGGCATTGATACTGTAGAATTAAAAGGCGAAGGGTTTACCCGCATCGCCCAAGAAGGCCAAGCTGTAAAACGCGGCGATACGGTGATTGAATTTGATCTTGAATTATTAGAATCCAAAGCAAAATCCGTATTAACGCCGGTTGTAGTTTCTAATATGGACGAAATTTCCAACATCGAGAAAAAAGCGGGCGAAGTGGTTGCCGGTGAATCCATCGTGTTGGTTCTCAAAAAATAGTTTTTGTTATCCCTGAAAAGTCCGCCGTTGAGCGGATTTTTTATTTCTACAAAGAGAAAATTATGATTTATAAACTCGTCGGTGCCCTCCGACATTATATTTGGGGGGGACGCCATTATATTCCGCAATTATTGAATATTCCCGCCGAAGAAAATCAACATTACGCCGAATATTGGCTAGGCGCGCATGCTTCTGCGCCCTCCGCACTTGAAACGGAAGGTAAAATTCAACCGCTTAACGACTTTGTATGCCAAAATAGCACCGCATTGGGGGCGCAAAGTACGGCGCTTTTTGGTCATGTGTTGCCGTATTTACTGAAAATTTTGGATGTGGCGAAACCGCTTTCTATTCAACTTCATCCGACGAAACAGCAAGCGGAAATTGGTTTTGCCGCAGAAAATGCTAAAGGCATTGATTTGAATGATCCAAAACGCATTTACAAAGACGATAATCACAAACCGGAAATGATGATTGCCTTATCGGATTTTTGGTTACTGCACGGTTTTAAATGCAAAGATAAAATTCTCGCCGCGTTCGAATGTCGTCCATCGCTTGCGCCATTGGCGGAAAAATTACGCAAACAAGATTTGCACGATTTCTATGCCGAGATAATGCAAGCGGATCAGGCCTCGCTAGCTCAATGGCTCGTCCCGCTGATTGAACAAAACTACGCCGCTTATACCGCCGATAAACTGGATTTAACGAATCCGGATTATTGGCTGCTTTATACAATGGATGCGATGGAGATTTCTCCACAAAAACTTGATGCGGGCTTAATTTGTTTTTATCTATTTAATATCGTTCA
The DNA here is from genome assembly GCF_057314195.1 of Rodentibacter sp. Lineage (NCBI taxonomy): Bacteria > Pseudomonadati > Pseudomonadota > Gammaproteobacteria > Pasteurellales > Pasteurellaceae > Rodentibacter > Rodentibacter sp. The sequence goes on from NZ_DBHLAM010000033.1 coordinate 5,412, forward strand.
TTGCAAAATCGGCGAAGGCATTTACCAAGAAGCCGGCATTCCACACGCTTATTTACGCGGACAAAATATCGAACTGATGGCTTGTTCAGATAATGTTATTCGCGGTGGCTTGACACCGAAATATGTGGATATTCCGGAATTGCTGAAAATCGTCGATTGCCGTGAAGTGGAGCCACAAATTATCCCGGTTGCGCCGCAAGCATCGCGCGTATTTACTTATTCCACGCCGGCAAAAGACTTCGCCTTGCAAAACATTCGATACGAATGCGGTGAAACCCACCACTTAACGACACAAAGCGCTGCAATTTTGATGGTGATGAAAGGACAAGTTAAGTTGGACTGCGCTGAGAGCACCGCATTGAACCTTGAACAAGGCGAAGCCGCTTTTATTACGGCCGGTTCTTCATATCGCGTGGAAGGCCTAATGGAAGGCTATGCAATCGTGGCGAAGCTACCTTAAGCAAAATCAATTTTAGCGATATAGCTGATGACGCTAATTTGGGCGCTGACGGCAAATTTTATGTGACGGCGCTGCTTGGCTGAACACGCCGTCATGCGCACGTATAATTTCGTTATACTCGAACATAGTAATGCCGTATTGCAAGATGGTTTCAATGCGGTGCTGAAAACGGATCTCAATGGTGCTGATGGATGGGGTTGGGCTTAGAGCGGCGCCGCGAACGCATATTTAGCCGGATATGGCTCATCGTATTAATGCGAATGCGCAAGGTAAATTGCGCATTCAGATTCATGCCGATGACAAGCGTACTTTTCACGAATTATTTTCGGTAATGGCGATAGGCCGAGTTCCTTTCCGTAACTCTTCGACTTCATCTAATAATTGAAGAATCAATCCTAGCGCCGGTACGCTGGCTTCAAAATCACGACCAATTCGTCCGGCACGGCGAATACGTCCCATTTGAAAACCGCTGAAAATAGCCTGTTCCGGATCGCCGTCCACGGTAATTACACCTTCTTCAATTAATGCCAGCAACCATTGGCGATCGCAAGCGCATACGTTTAAGATTTCATTAAAAGTCAATGTAATATCAATGTCCTTCATGTGATCTCCTCAATTCCTTATGCTGTCTTGCCGTTAAAATGTGTGGCTAAAGCTTTCCATGCTGCACGATCTGCATCGCTTTGCACGCTTGGTACGACAATGCGAATGTTCAAATACAAATCCCCTGCTTCTTTCGTCGGAATACCCTTGCCTTTCAAACGAATGCTTTTACCGCTTTGGCTGTTTTCCGGCAAGTTGATTTGTAAGCGACCGGCAACGGTATCGGCAATGATTTTACCGCCTAAGACAGCGTCCCAAGGTTTTACATCAATAATTTGATATACGTCTTTTTTATTTTTGACGTAAAGATCCGGCTTTTCGTCAAATTTTATTTTTAAGTATAGATCGCCGTTTTCACCGCCGTTTAAGCCCGGCAATCCTTGACCGCTTAATCGAATTTGTTGTCCTTCAGTAATGCCTTTCGGAATTTTGATATTCAACGTTTTCGCTTGATAAACACCGTGTCCGTATTCGTCTAGTGTTGGTACATTTAAGGTTACGCTACGTGCCGCGCCGTTATAAGCGGTAGCGATGTCGATGGTAAATTCTGCATGTTGATCGTCGCCTTTTATTGGGCCGGTTTGACGCGCACGTGCTTGCGCCGTACGACCAAATGAACCAAATAAATCCTCAAAATTGAAATTAGCTTGTCCAAAAGCGCCATCGCCGTTGGAATGGAATTCATAACGATGAAATCCACCGCCTTCACTGCGGAATGGATTACCCCGACTAAACGGATTAGCACCTTGAGCCGCACCATAAGGGTTGGCCAACATTTCATCATACTCAGCGCGTTTTTCTTGATCTTTTAAAATCTCGTAAGCCTCATTGACTTCCGCCGTTTTTTTCACCGCATCGGGATCTTTACTCACATCAGGGTGATATTGACGCACTAATTTGCGATATGCTTTTTTAATGGTATTGAGATCGGCATCTTTTGCTACGCCCAATACATCGTAATAATTTTTCTCCGCCATACTTTTCCTTTTTATTTCCTTTTTAAATCTTAATAACTAAGGGGCTATTACAATTACACGCCTCAGAAAACATGATGTAAGTTAAATAAGGATTATGATTCGAATTTAAAGTATTAATCGAAAATTTCTATTAAAAATTTAACAAATTCGAGGTAACGGCTCATTAGTCGGTAAATCCAGTAAACGACTTTGTCCGAACACGCCCATTAAACGTATTTTTTTATCTGTCGTCATTTCACCAATCACAGCAGCATTTTTGCCTAACGGGTGCGCATGAAGTGCAGTCAAAATTTCCGGTGTTTTGTTTGCCGAAGCGACAATCACAAGTTTCCCTTCGTTGGCGAAGTTTAAGGCTTCAAGTCCGAGCAATTCACAAATACCTCGCACTTCTTGGCGAATTGGCAACGCCTGCTCATCAATATGAATGCCCAACGCTTGCGCATTAGCATACTCATGTAGCACCGCATTGACACCGCCACGGGTGGCATCGCGCACGGCTTTCACACCGTCGATCTCGCGTAAGCATTCAATTAACGGATAAAGTACTGCGCAGTCGCTGTGCAAATCCGTTTGAATGCCTAATTTTTCGCGTAAATTTAAAATGGTCGCCCCGTGATCACCGATGGTGCCACTGACGATAATTTTATCACCCGCCTGAATTTGATGAACGCCCCAGTCCAGCCCTTTTAGAATAACACCGATGCCGCTGGTATTGATAAATATCTTATCCACTGCGCCTTTTTGCACCACTTTGGTATCACCGGTTACCACTTGAATACCGGCTGCCTTTGCGGTTTCCGCCATAGATTGAATAATTTGTTGCAGTTCGCTAAGCGGCAAGCCTTCTTCTAAAATAAAGCCGGCAGAAAGATATTTCGGTACCGCACCGCATACTGAGACATCATTCGCTGTACCGCACACTGCCAGTTTGCCGATGTCGCCGCCCGGGAAGAAAATAGGATCAATCACAAAACTATCGGTACTAAACGAAAGGATTTCGCCTTGTTGTGTCAGCTCGGCCAAAGGAATACGCGCTTGATCTTCGCCTTGCGCTAAAATCGGGTTGGCAAAGGCTTTCATAAAATAATCTTGAATTAATTGTTGCATTGCCGCACCACCGTTACCGTGCGCCATGGTGATAATATTACTCATTCTTTATTCTCTACGATATTGATAATAGGCCGCGCAAGCACCTTCGGAAGATACCATTAATGCGCCGTAAGCATTATCCGGATTGCAATTGGTGCCGAATAGCGGGCAATCGGAGGGTTTGCAGCGTCCGGTCAGCACATCGCCGCAGCGAGAATTTGGATCGTCGGCCACTTGTTGCGCTTGGCTTTGGAAGTAAATTTCGGCGTCAAATTGGCGATAAGCCTCAGTAAGTTCCACGCCGGATTGTTCAATTTCGCCTAATCCGCGCCATTCGCTGCTTTCTTTTAGTTGAAATACTTCTTGCATGGCGTGTTGTGCAAGCAAATTGCCGTGATTATCCACAATGCGTTTATATTGGTTTTCGATTTCGCAACGGCCATCCACAAATTGCCGAATAAGCATTACAATCGCTTGTAAAATATCTAAGGGTTCAAAACCGGTAATTACAAAGGGTTTGTGATATTTATCGACAATACTTTGATACGGCTTCGTGCCTATTACCATACTTACATGTCCCGGTGCGATGAAGCCGTCAATTTTCACTTGATCTTGCGCCAACAAACTGTGCAAAGTCGGAATAATGGTGATGTTCTGGCAGACAATCCAGAAATTCTTCGTGCTCAGTTTTTTCGCTTGTTGCAGTGTAACCGCCGCGCTTGGCATCGTGGTTTCAAAGCCAAGGGAAAAGAACACCACTTTTTTATCAGGATTATTTTGCGCGATATTTAACGCATCCAAGGGTGAATATACGATTCGTACATCCGCGCCTTTGGCTTTCGCTTCTAACAGCGAACCTTGACGACCTTTCACACGCATAGCGTCGCCGAAAGTGCAGAAAATCACATCGGGTTTGAGCGCAATTTCAATGCATACATCAATTCGCCCCATCGGTAATACGCATACCGGGCAGCCGGGGCCATGGATAAACTCAATACTTTTCGGCAATAAGCGATCTAAGCCGAATTTAAAAATCGTATGCGTATGACCGCCGCACACTTCCATTAAATACAGTGGGTTTTCCTCTGTGAAGTGTGGGAGCTTTTCCATCAGTTTTTCAAGTTGCGTCACTAAACTGCGAGCGAGCTCAGGATCGCGAAATTCATCGACAAATCGCATTAACTATCCTTGTTTTCTTTGGTTTTCTAGCCAGTTCAACCAATCGCCCAGGCCTTGTTCCGTGGTGGCGGAAAGTTGAATCACTTCAATACTTGGATTCACGCGTTTCGCATTGGCAATGCATTGCGCTACGTCGAAATTTAAATACGGCAATAAATCCACTTTATTCAGAATCATCAAACCGGAAGCGGCAAACATATGTGGATATTTCAAGGGCTTATCTTCGCCTTCGGTCACGGACAAAATCACCACCTTAGCTTTTTCACCGAGATCAAACTCTGACGGACAAACCAAATTTCCTACATTTTCAATAAACAGAATACTATCGGCTTTTGGACGTAATTTCACCATAGCCTCACCGATCATTTGCGCATCCAAATGACAGCCTTTGCCTGTGTTTACTTGAATTGCCGGCACGCCGGTAGCGCGAATGCGATCGGCATCATTTTCCGTTTGTTGGTCGCCTTCAATCACATAGCAAGTACAGTCGTTTTTCAACGCATTTAGCGTAGTTGTTAAAAGCGTGGTTTTGCCGGAACCGGGGCTGGATACCAGATTTAATGCCAAAATATGTTGTTTTTCAAAAAAAGCACGGTTGTGATCTGCTAGCCGATTATTTTTGCCTAATACATCTTGTTCGATTTTTAGCAGACGTTTTTGCGTATCATCTGGTTCGGTGGGCTTGTTGAAATGAAAGGTAGAATGAGAAAAATTTGGCGTTGTATATTCTTGCGCATCGTCGTCAGAATGACGATGCGGCAGCTCGCCAATGCGGACCTGATCCGGATGTCCGCAGCCACAGGTTGTACACATAAATCCTCCGTTGCTGGATGTTGAAATCAGATTTCAACAAATTTGCAACAAGGATAACACAATCAAAGTCTCTGTTTTTGATAGAGATCATAAACTAATAATTTCGTCCGCTAAGCGGTGGATAAATCCTTGATGATGCGAGGAAATCAGCATTGGCAAACGCAATTCGCGCAACAATGCAAGCAATTTTTCGCTATTTTTTCGATCCAGCCCGTTGGTCGGTTCATCCAATAGTAAAATTTTTGGTCGCATCGCCAACACGCCGGCAAGGGCGGTGAAATTTTTCTCGCCACCGGAAAGCGTGTGCACCGTACGATCTTTTAAATGCTCGATACCAAGACGCTCAAGTTGTTGCTCGGCAATCCGATAAGCCTGTTCACGCGCGATGTTTTGATTCAAGGGGCCAAATGCCACATCATCCAATACCGTCGGGCCGAATAGTTGATCATCGGCATTTTGGAAACAAATGCCGATCGGACCGCGAAACGGCGCAAAGTCCTTTTCTCGGCGGCAAATTTTTCCGAATAGGCTGATTTCGCCTCGTGTAATCGGTACAAAACCGAGCAATGCTAGTAGCAAGGTGGTTTTGCCGGTGCCGATTTCGCCTTGTACAAACAAGCGGGTTTGCCCCGCCAAAGTGAAACTTAGATCGTTAATAATCGGCGTGCCATGGCGTTCAATACAAAGATTTTTAACGGACAACATTTTCGTTTTCCTTCTTTTGAGTGAATTGAAAGCCGCGACATTTCAACGCAATTTGCGCCGTTTCCGCTTTTAATAAGGCATGAATTAATAATAACGTAACCGACTGTGCAATCACATAAAGGGTACGACGATTCACGCCAGGACGAAATCCGCGCGCGCGCATTGCGCGATCCATTTTTTGGCGAAGCTTACTCAAAAGCGCAATATACCGCACCGTTAAAATAAACAGTTGCAATAATTTTTTCGGCAACGGCAATTTGCTCAATGATTGTAACAGCACCGCATCGCTAATGTTCCATAAAAAAAGCCAAAGGGAAAACAGCAGTAAATTCATACGCAGGGTTAAGATTTCGGCCAGCAAAATGCCTTGCGGATTGAGTTCAATGCGGTTCTGTTCGATGCGCCAACTTAACGTTGCCCAAATCAAGGCGATAAAAATCAGTAAGGCGATCCCGCGTTTACAATAAGGCGATAGAGATTTTTGACTGCGCAAAAGTAAGATGGCGAAGGTTAAAATCAGCACCGCATTGAGCCCAATCAAGTAGGCGAAGTCCGTTAGAACGCTAATGATTAAGCCCCAAAAAAACAGTCCAATAAGGCGCCAATGCGGTGCTAAAAAGGAAGACTGGGAAAAGTGCGGCAGACAATGGCTGAGATTTTTGTTCATGAGGGTGCTAATACGGAAGGATTTAGCGCGTCGGGGTACATTTTGCACAGTAGGCTAATCACACCAACGCTAATTACGCTATCTAACACAAATACCGGCAAGTGCGAAGCCAAAAGTAACCAGACTAGATCCGTGTAGCTTTTGCCGCCATCCAGCATTAATTCCAAAGAGGCTAAGGCCGCCGCGCCGCCTACACCAACGACGCCCGCCCCGATACCGACAAGCAGACGATCTTTTAGGCTCATTTGCGGGCGTAAACGCGCGCGCCATAAATAATGGGCGATGACGGCGGGAATCGCCATAATACACAGATTTACGCCCAATACGGCAAAGCCGCCGAAGGAGAAAAACAAAACTTGCAACAATAATGCAATCAGAAACGCGGGAAATACCGTCCAACCGAGGAAAAGCCCAGCCATGCCGTTTAATATCAAATGTACGCTGCCGATGCCGACCGGCACGTGAATGGTGCCGGCCACAAAAAATGCGGCGGCGAATAATGCGGTAAGCGGTAAGCGCTCTTGTTCAAGTTTGCGCAAACCAATTGCGATGCCCCCTGCTGCGAGCACCGCATTGGCCAATAGAACCGGTGCGTGTAGTACGCCTTCAGATAAATGCATCAGATTCGTTCCTTCTCAATTTCGCTTTTGCTTTTCCGTGCGTTCCACCACGCAAATAGGCCGATAATTCCGACGATATAACCGATGCCGCCCAAAATATCGCGCAGATAAATTTGGGTTTTTAAATGAGCGATGTCTTCACGCAATAACATCAAATCCGCTCCCTTGTTATTTGAAGTGGCGATGCGATCGGCCGTAATGGTCGCACGATGTCCTTCTTCGCCTTCTACCACCACTTTTAATGTGCTATTTGCAATATCCGGCACGGTCAGATTAAACGCGCCCTGCGCATCCGTTTTACCCGCTAAAATCGGTTCTTCGACGCCGGAACGTTGCACTTCCAAATAGGTTTCGGCAGCAGGCGTCATATCGGAATAATAGGCTTTGCCGGAAAGCATTTGCCCATCATATTGGGCAAATACATGAAGTGCGTGGGCTTGTGCGTGCGCCACGAAGAAAAGACTTAAAAGTGCAGTGAAAAACGACAAAATTTTCATAAACCTTCCGATTAATTGGCGTCAAAAGTCAGCATGTATTCAATTGAACGGCGATCGTAATCCGGATTATTCGACACAGCTTCATTAAATTCCGCCCAAACTTTATTGGCACCTTTACGCGGAGTAAATTCGGCGATGCCTTTCTCATCGGTTAAATTAAACGGTGCGTCTTCACCGGTGCCAACTTTAATTCCTTGCACCGGTTTGCCGTTGTGTAACACAAGAATGGCAAGCGGTTTACCGGCCTCGGCTACACTTTGAGGTATCAGTTCGTAGGCCACGTTATGCGCGTTAAAGGCTTGTTCACCCCATTTTAGAATCGCTTTGCCAAATTTTATCGGATTAGTGCTAAATTCCGCGTTTGGTGCTTCGCGTTTGGTTTTTTCTACATATTTACCGTTCGGCAATTTTGACCAAACGCCATTGTTAAATTCAAGGAATACGAGTTCGGATTGGGGTGTCAAATAGGCTTCGCCATTTTTGAATCGGTACTCAAGCGGGATTAATTTTCCTTGAGAATTTAAGACTTGGATCGATTGGATTTTGGATTGCGGATAATTTTCGGTTTCTTCGTGGCCGAATTTCATCACGTATTCGCCTTTCGATGACGTGGGTTCTAGCCATACATTATGCGCCTTGGCGAAGGTGGCGGCTAAAAGTATGGCCAAATTCAAGGCAATTTTTTTGAATTCCATTTTTTTCTCCTTTACTTTATTACGAAATTAGAACTTATAATAAAATATGAAGTAACTTCAGAGTCAAGCACTATTTAGGAGAGAAGATGAGAATAGGTCAATTAGCCAATGCATTGGGCTGTACCGTAGAAACCATTCGTTTCTATGAGAAACAAGGTTTACTGCCGGCACCGCATCGCACCAACGGCAATTTCCGCAAATACGATGAAGAACACGTTCAACGTCTTTCTTTTATTTGCAATTGCCGTAGTTTGGATTTATCCCTTAATGAAATTAAAACCCTGCTTTCATTGGAAAATCACAACGAACAACGCACTGAAGAAATTAATCGTTTACTTGACCGTCATATTAAAGATGTTGCCAAACGCATCCATGAGCTTGCCCATTTGCGTATGAAACTTATTGAATTAAAAGAAAAAACCATTGGTACGGATGAAGATCCAATGAAATTATTACTACAACATAGTGTGAGATTTGTACGGTTATAATTCAGGCATACCTCAACTTTTATGATCTAAATCACAAAACTTATTTTTAGTATTTTGGCTACGTTCCATTGATAACCCCTAAGTGTTAGAATTCCAACGACTTTTTTATTCTATTGACAGGAGTATCACAATGGCATTTCGTATTGAAAAAGACACTATGGGTGAAGTTCAGGTTCCGGCGGATAAGTATTGGGCGGCGCAAACCGAACGATCCCGCAATAATTTTAAAATTGGTCCTGCGGCTTCTATGCCACATGAAGTGATCGAAGCCTTTGGTTATTTGAAAAAAGCGGCAGCATTCGCGAATACCGATCTCGGCGTGTTGCCTGCGGAAAAACGTGATTTAATCGCACAAGCTTGCGATGAAATTTTGGCAGGCAAATTAGACGATCAATTCCCATTGGTGATTTGGCAAACCGGTTCCGGTACACAGTCCAACATGAATGTGAACGAAGTGGTGGCAAACCGTGCTCATGTGTTACACGGCGGCAAATTGGGCGAAAAATCCATTATTCACCCGAATGATGATGTGAACAAATCTCAATCCTCCAACGATACCTTCCCGACCGCAATGCACATTGCCGCATACAAAAAAGTGGTCGAAACCACCATTCCTGCGGTAGAGCGCTTACAAAAAACCTTTGCAGCAAAATCTGAAGCATTTAAAAATGTGGTGAAAATCGGTCGTACCCACTTAATGGACGCCACGCCGCTCACATTAGGTCAGGAATTTTCCGCTTATGCGGCGCAATTACATTTCGGTTTGCTTGCGTTAAAAAACACTCTGCCACATTTGCGCCAATTAGCCCTTGGTGGCACGGCAGTGGGCACCGGTTTGAACACACCGAAAGGTTATGACGTGAAAGTGGCGGAATACATCGCTAAATTCACCGGTTTGCCATTCATCACCGCCGAAAACAAATTTGAAGCCTTGGCGGCGCATGATGCCATCGTGGAAACCCACGGCGCATTACGTCAACTTGCTATGAGCTTATTCAAAATTGCTAACGACATTCGTTTATTGGCCTCCGGTCCACGCTCCGGTATCGGTGAAATCTTAATTCCGGAAAACGAACCGGGCTCTTCCATCATGCCGGGCAAAGTGAACCCGACTCAATGCGAAGCCATGACCATGGTGTGCGCACAAGTGTTCGGTAATGACACCACTATTGCATTCGTGGGCTCACAAGGCCACTTCCAGTTGAATGTGTTCAATCCGGTGATGATCGCCAACTTCCTGCAATCCGCGCAATTGTTGGCAGACGTCTGCGTGTCCTTCGACGAGCACTGTGCAACCGGTATCGAACCTAACTATCCGCGTATTAAACAACAGCTTGAAAATTCATTAATGTTGGTGACTGCGCTGAATACGCACATCGGTTATGAAAACGCAGCGAAAATTGCCAAAACCGCACACAAAAACGGCACAACTCTTCGTGAAGAAGCCATTAATCTTGGTTTGGTTTCTGCTGAAGATTTCGACAAATGGGTGCGTCCGGAAGACATGGTGGGCAGTTTGAAATAAACTAAACGATAAAAATCACAGTCAAAGGCGAGTACTGACTCGCCTTTTTATTTGTGGTTTTTCAAGGGCTTTTGTTATAATTCGTGCATCTCAAATTATGAAATAACGATATGAAAATCAGATTTCTTTTTGCCGCAATTTTTGCGTTCCTTTCAACCGAGCTTTCTGCCCATTGGTTGCCTGTTGGTAATGCCGAATATACTTGGGGGCCTTTTCATGTTTACAGTGTCGGACTTTTTTCCGAAACCGGCTCTTATCAAAATAATCAGCGCCCATTAATGTTTTCCATCAAATATGAAAAACCGATTGAAGGTAAAAATTTTGCCATTACGTTGATTAAAGAAATGGAAGCCCAACAAATTAGTGCAGATGACACCACGGAATGGTTGAAAAAAATGCAGCAAATTTTCCCTGACTTTTCACCAAACGATATTTTAAATTTTGTCGCTTTAGAAGATAAAGGTTATTTCATCGCGAACGATACAGTATTGGATCACGAATTTGATGCTAAATTCACTCAAGCTTTTATTGATATTTGGCTTTCACCGAAAAGCAGTTTTGTGAAACTTCAACCACAGCTTTTGGGCAAAGAAAAAAGCGGTCAAGATAATAAAGAATTTCAACATCAGCCGGCGAGCGAGCCTTTCGATGAAGAGAATGCCATGCCTGAATTACCGCCGAATTATGATCCAAAAAATAATCTGAAGGGGTAAAACAATAACAGGCGAACAGTTAATTCGCCTTTCTCTGTTACAAAACAGCCTTTTCCAAAAATAAAATCATCTCTAAAGCTACATTGACGCCACTGGTTTTCTCGATCATTTCCAAACCGGGGCTGGCATTGACTTCAAGCACTAACAAACCCTGTTTCGAGCGAATTAAATCTACACCGGCAACAGCCAATCCTAGGGCTTTTGCAGCTTTTATAGCAATTTGTTTTTCATCTTCGGACAGCGTTATTTTATTTGCACTTCCGCCGCGGTGAAAATTAGCGCGGAATTCTCCTTCCGGTCCGATACGTTGCATACTTGCCACCACTTTGTCGCCGATTACAAAACAGCGAATATCCTTACCGCGAGCCTCCTCTACAAAATCTTGCAATAACACCGGTACGCCGGCCTCTTTGAGTAACTCCAAAATGGCAACCGCATTGGAAGCTTGTTCCGCCAGTACGACACCGATTCCTTGCGAACCATTAAGGGTTTTAATGACCAACGGTTCAGCCATTTTTCGTATCGCCGTTTTAGGCAAAACCTCAGATCCGCTTAATTGGGTATGTGGCACCGCGATACCTTGCTCACTTAGAATTTGTAAACTGCGCCATTTATCGCGAGCGGCTAAAAAGGCCTGTTCGGAATTTAAACAATAGATTCCTTTTGCTTGAAAATGGCGTAACACCGCACAGCCTGTTTTCGTGCTGGCGGTACCAAACCGCGGTAGCACCGCATCGTAAGCGGGTAAACGATAAGGTTCACCTTCCAGCGGTTGATAGTCAATTTCAAAACGCGGTAAATTTCCCGTGAGTTTTAATAGACAGCGGTTCGGATCCAAAATCTCCATTTCATGGCCGCGCTGCTCGGCGCTTTGTTTTAATCGTTGGCAACTATACAAACGCGGTTCGCGACAAAGCATTAACAATTTCATAGGCGATTCCCAAATTAAAAGGCGATACATTATACCAATCGTAACAATGCCGAAAAACTGTTTATAGGTTTGTAAAAAAAGGGTAGAATCGCGCCGATTTTTTATATCAACAAAAGGAAAAAACTATGTTTGTCGTTATTTTTGGCCGTCCGGGCTGCCCGTATTGCGTACGCGCAAAAAATCTTGCGGAAAAATTAAAAGGTGAAGTAGCCGATTTCGATTATCGTTATGTGGATATCCATGCGGAAGGTATTACTAAAGAGGATTTATCGAAATCCGTCGGAAAACCGGTTGAAACCGTGCCGCAGATCTTTATTGATGAAAAGCCAATCGGCGGTTGTACCGATTTTGAAGCCTTAATGAAAGAACAATTCGGTATCGTAGCTTAATAATATTGTGCTTTAGCCGTTTAACTTAAGGTTTATTTTACAGCGCGAAGTGCGGTCGATTTTCAGTGAGTTTTAAAAGAACTCCCGGTATTATGTAGCAGTTGCACAAAGATTTAACCGATTAAAAACCTTAAAATCCCTATTGAAATTTTAACTCGATAGGGATTTTTATTATGGCACAAAAGTTGCTGAAACACGAGTTAGTGGAATGCCTATTAAAGCTAAAAGAAAAGCAAGATGAGCTGACGGTGCAAATGCAGTGTTTGTCACAAGAGATTAACGCATTAG